>NZ_CAUPYC010000011.1:0-81064 GCF_963515335.1 uncultured Paenibacillus sp.
AACCCGGAAAGCCTTGCTACGCCTGGTGCTGGAAAATTATGTCGCCAAACTTGGGATATAAGTTTTTTATCCTTAATGGGGTCCCCGAAAAGTAACCGGATTAAGCTACAGAGCATCACGTCACTTTTTGGGGGTTATTTCATTGCCTCTTATTCCATTATGCCCTTATCCGCCGATCCGGATTCCGACCCGCTTGTCGCCAAGCTGCACCGTCCCCATGCCGTCTTCGGCCTTGTAGTCGACGCCCGTAAGCAGCACGTTCTCGAACAGGACGCTCTCGAACGCCGTTAGCGCGGCGCGCAGCTCATCGTCGACATCGAGCGTCAGCATGATCCGCTTCTCGATCGGCAGATCGAGCTTTTTGCGGAGGTCCTGGACGGCGCGGATCACCTCTCGGACCCAGCCCTCCTGCTCAAGCTCCGGGGTAATGTCCGTGTTCAGGGCCACATTCACACCGTTGCCCGAAGCCGAAGCGTAGCCGGGCTTCGCCTGCTTCTCGACGAGCAGCTCGTCAAGCGCGATGTCCAGCGTCTCGCCTTCTGCAGTGGTGAGGGCAATCCCTCCGTTCTGCACGGCCGCTCTCGCTTCGTCCGGGCCGAGCGCCTTCAGATGAGCCTGGATCGGGCCGACATGCTTGCCGAACTTTTTGCCCGCCGCCTTCAGGTTCAGCTTCAAGGTGAAGTCGACGAAGCCGCTGTCGCTGTTCTCCACGACGATTGACTTGACGTTGATCTCGTCCTTGATAATGTCCTCGTAGCCGGCAAGGTCGAATTCCCGGTCGAGCGACACGATGAGCGTCGAAAGCGGCTGGCGCGTCTTGATGCCGGTCTCATTGCGCACGTTGCGCGCCAGCTCGACGATTTGCCGGGTCGCTTCCATATCCCGCTCCAGCGCGGGATCGGACAATCCGTCCGCCGGCTGCGGATAATCGGCAAGATGCACGCTGCCTTCACCGCCCAGGTTGCCGTATACGTCCTCAGCAAGCAGCGGGGCATAAGGCGCGATCAGCTTGGCAAGCGTGACAAGCGCATACTGCAGCGTAACGTACGCATTCGTCTTGTCCGCCGTCAGCCCTTCGCCCCAGAACCGGTCGCGGGAGCGGCGGATATACCAGTTGCTGAGCTCGTCGACGAACGACTCGATCGCTCTGGCCGGATTTAAGAAATCGTTCGCCTCGAGCCCGGCCGACACCTGCCCGACCAATGTGTTCAAGCGGGACACGATCCAGCGGTCCAGCTTGCTCGCATCCGCGCCGTTGAAACGTTGAACTACGGCAGCTTGCAGCTCCGCGCTTTTCGCCGGCTTGTAGCCGTCGATGGTCGCATACAGCGCGAAGAACGCGTGCGTGTTGACGATCGTGTCGATCACCTTCGATTTGGCCTCGCCCACGATGCCGCGGGAGAACCGCTTGCTGTTCCAGGGCGCGCTGTCCGACAGCAGCGCCCAGCGGAACGCGTCGGTACCGTATTCGTTGATGATTTCCCAAGGGTCGATGACATTCCCTTTCGACTTGGACATTTTTTGCCCGTTCTCGTCGAGGATGTGGCCGGTGGAAATCACCGCTTTGTACGGCGCCCTGCCGTTATAGAGCGTCGAGACGGCCAGCAGGCTGAAAAACCAGCCGCGCGTCTGGTCGATCCCTTCGCAGATGAAGTCGGCCGGATACTGTTCCTCGAACCGTTTCTCATTCTCGAACGGATAATGCTGCTGCGCGAACGGCATCGAGCCGCTGTCGAACCAGACGTCGATCACCTCGGACGTGCGCGTCATGACCCCCCCCGCGCAATGCGGGCAATTCAGATGCACCTCATCGACGTAGGGCTTATGCAGTTCGAGATCCTCGGCGATCGGCTTGACCGAGCGGGCGCGCAGGTCGGCATGGCTTTCCGGGGCATATTCGCCCTTGCAATCGGCGCATACCCAAACGTTAAGCGGCGTCCCCCAATAGCGGTTCCGGCTGATGTTCCAATCGACGAGCTCCTCGAGGAATTTGCCGAAGCGGCCTTCGCGGATATGGCCGGGATACCAGTCGACGGTGGCGTTGTTGGCGATCAATTGGTCCTTGACGGCGGTCGTCTTGATGAACCAGCTTTCCGTCGCATAGTACAGCAGCGGCGTTTTGCAGCGCCAGCAGAACGGATAGCTGTGCTCGTACCTTTCCTTCGAGAACAGCAGCCCGCGCTCGCTGAGCATTTTCACGATGTCCACATCGCAATCCTTGACGAACCGGCCCGCCAGATCCGTCACCTCGTCGGTATAGCGGCCGGCGTTGTTGACGACGCTGACGAAATCGACGCCGTGCTGCCGGGTGACGCGGTAGTCGTCTTCCCCGTGCGCAGGCGCCATATGCACGATGCCCGTACCGCTCGTGTCGCTGACGAAATCGTCGCCGAGCACGACAAAGCCTTTGTCCGCCCGTACATAACGGAACGGCGGCTCGTAGCTTCTGCCGACCAGCTCTGCGCCCTTCAGCTTGGAGAGCACCTCGTGTTCACCCTTAAAGACGCTTTCGACCAGCGCTTCCGCCACGATATACGTTTCGCCCGCCTGCGCAACGCGGGCATAAGTAAGGTTAGGGTTGACGGCCAGCGCCACATTGGCCGGCAGCGTCCACGGCGTCGTCGTCCACGCCAGAATCGACTCGCCCGACGCCAGCTTGAACTTGACCGTGGCGCTCAGGTCCTTTACGTCCTCGTAGCCTTGCGCCACCTCATGCGAGCTCAGCGTCGTCTGGCAGTCCGGGCAATACGGGCTGACGCGGTGGCCGCGATAGAGCAGCCCTTTCTTGTGAATCGTCGACAGGATGTGCCAGACGCTCTCGATATAACCGTTGTTCAGTGTGATGTACGGATCGTCCATGTCGGTCCAGTAAGCGATCGCTTCCGTCAGCTCCCGCCATTGCCGCTCGTATTCGAAAACGCTGGCCTTGCATTTTTTGACGAACGCCTCGACGCCGTAGTTCTCGATTTCCTGCTTGCCCGAGATGCCGAGCTGCTTCTCGACGCCGAGCTCGACGGGAAGGCCGTGGGTATCCCAGCCCGCCTTGCGGACGACCCGGTAGCCGGCCATCGTTTTGTAGCGGCCGACAAAATCCTTGATCACCCGTCCGAGCACATGGCCGATATGCGGCGCGCCGTTTGCCGTCGGCGGTCCCTCGTAAAAGACGAAATTCGGCTTGCCGGCCCGGTTTTCAATCGACTTCTTAAACGTTTCCTCCTCGTTCCATCTGTTCAAAATGCGCAGCTCGCGGGCTCTTGCCCGCTCCTTCACATCCACGCGTTGCATCCGGTTCCGCTCCTTCTATAATGAAATTGGTTTAATTCGCAATCGTCCACACCTTCGCTCTCACACCCCAACACGCAAAAACCGGCTTACTGCTCGCCTCGCACGCGCTTCCGCCGCTGTAGTACACAAAATGCGTCTTACAGCCGATCTTGTACTGACTTTCGTCGATGTAGCACGGAAAATTGCAACTGTTAATGCCGGATTCCAGCGTTATTCCGCACAGCAGGCGCATGAAGTCATCGTTAATGCCGGATTCCAACGTTATTCCTCGCGGCAGGCGCGTTGCAGCCGCTTCGGGGGTTTGCCGGGCTAACAACAAAAAACCCGTCCCGATAGGGACGAGTCTTCACTCGCGATACCACCCTTGTTCCGGATAACGGGCTCAACGCTGCCTTATAAAAAGACGGCGCGGAGGCGCTCCGGCACCTTCGCCGCAAACGAGATCGTCTGCGTTCCTTATAACGGCGGACACCCGGCGCCGCTTACAGCTACCGTTCGGCGGCGCTTCTCGGAGAGGATATTCGGCTGGGGTCGAACGCCGGCTTGCAGCGGATGCCGGCTCTCTGGGGAACGATTCCCGCAGCTTACTCGTTCTCGTCGACGAAGTTAAGTCAATTGCATTCATTCATTATCGTTATACACCGAACGATGCCGATTGTCAAATCCGTTCGCCTACTCCCGATCCAACGCCTCGCGCACTTCACGGCTTTCGCGCTCGCGGCTCAGCCTGCTATCCCCGCCCTCCCGCTGCTCGCGTCCTTCGCGGCTTTCGCGCTGCAGAAGGCTGCCGCCTTCAAGCGACTCCCAGCCGTCCTGACTGAGCAGTTCGAGCTGCGCTTCCACAAGCGTGCGAAAACGCATGCGGTAGATCGACGCCTGCTTCTTGAGCTCCTCCACCTCGAGCGCCACCTTGCGCGACTTGGAGAGCGCCTCGTTGATGATCCGGTCGGCGTTCTTCTCCGCTTCCTTGATGATCAGCTGCGCTTCCTTCTTGGAGTTGTTCTTCACCTCGTCGGCCGCTTCCTGGGCGACGATGATCGTCTTGCTTAACGTTTCCTCGATGTTCGCAAAATGATTCAGCTTCTCCTGAAGGCCGAGAACTTGGTTCTGCAGCTCCTTGTTCTCGCGGATCAACGCCTCGTAATCTTTTATGACCTGGTCGAGGAATTCATTGACCTCATCCTCATCGTACCCGCGCAGACGGCGGCCGAATTCCTTGTTATGTATGTCCAATGGCGTAAGCGGCATTGGCGCACCTCCTAATGAATGGCGATTGCATGATGGTATCATAAGATTCGACAGAACCGCCCAAATTCCTGCATGCCGCTAAATAAATTTACCTACCCGCACCCGAATTCTGCCCTTCTTCGTCACGCCTTCGACGGCAAGCATCTTGAAGCGGCCGAGCCCCTGGATGGAAACGACGTCGCCTTCCTTCAACGGGGTGGACGGATCCTCCTCCGCCTTCCAGTTGACGCGGCAGCGCCCGGCTCGGATCGGCCCGACGATCTTCGTTCGGCTGATCCGGTAGACGTCGCTGCAGATGCCGTCCAGACGCAAAGAAGCCACCGTAAAGCTCATTTCCTCCAATTCAGGCTTGACCGTCCGCAGCTGCCCGATCGGAAGAATGTCCGTGAGAACATGAACCCGGTGCACTTGTCTGAGATTGATATTTAAATAATCGGCGATTTCTTCGGCAACCAGAAAATGCGCCCCGTCCGGATGAACGTGAATATCGCCGATCCGGTCGCGCTTGATGCCCAGCCCGAGCATAGCGCCCAGGTAATCGCCGTGGTCAAGCCGCGAAAGCGACTGGTCGGCGCTTCTTGCGGACAGCACGGCGATACCCGCCGGCTCGTCCTCGACGTCCCGGTAGGCCGGCGCAATGATCGCGCGGCGCCGCTCGGCGTCCGGGTATCCGCCGTCCAGCCTGACCAGCGCGTCCGGCTCGCGGTTCGCCAAGGCAGTCAGGATAAACGACTGGCGCGGATCGAGAAAATCGGTCCGGCGCACCTCGTGCCGGTTCGCCGCACGGTCGAGCCACTCCGCCGCGCGGTCGACGAAAGCCCGCTCATCCGGATGAAAATGCACATAGAGATCGTTTCGCATAAACCCGGACCCTACACGAAGAAATCGATGACCGCGATCAAGCCGGCCGCGATGAATTGGAGCGCGAAAATGGCGACGATCGGCGAGATGTCAAGCATGCCGCCGATCGGCGGAATGAGACGCCGAAACGGCGAAAGGTAAGGCTCGACGAGCTTGCCGAGCATCTCGCCTATGAAGCTCTCGCGCGCATTCGGCAGCCAGGATAGAAGAATGTAAGCGATGATAATGAATGTGTATATTTGTTGGACGATGTAGATGAAGTTTTTTACCTCTTGGGGCACGATGTCACCTCATTTTGTTATAGTCGTTCTCCTCCGTCAGCATATCCGTTATGGATCCCTGGATTTCGACCGAGTCCGGTGTGCACAGAAAAACATTCGGGCCGAGCTTGGAAATCGAGCCGCTCAAGGCATAAACCGTACCGCTCAAAAAATCGATGATGCGCATCGCGTGATCGCTGCGCACCCGCTGCAGGTTCACGACGACGGAGCGCCTCGACCGAAGATGGTCCGCAATCTCCTGCGCTTCGTCATAGGAGCGCGGCTCGTTCAGGACGACGCGCACGTGTTTTTGGGAATGGATGCTGACGACGTTGTTTCCTTTCATACTTTTACGCGAATCGAACGCCGGCGTTTCAAAATCCTGCTCGGCATCCTGCGGCTGACGTTCCCGCTCGACGACCTCTTCTTCCTCCTGCAGTCCGAGAAAATTCATAAACCGGTTCATGACGCTCATTGCGCAGCCTCCTCTTTCCCCACCAGTATCGTTCCAAGCCGGAGCCATGTGGCTCCTTCCTCCACCGCAATTTCAAAGTCGTTGGACATGCCCATCGATAAGCCCTTAGCCTCCGACGGCAGCACGGCGCGTTGATTGAGCTCGTCCCTCAGCAGGCGAAGACCGCGGAATACCGGCCGCGTCTCCTCGGGCTCCGACTCGTACGGCGCCATCGTCATGAGGCCTGCGATCTCCACGTTCGGCAGCGGGGCCACCGTTCGCGCGAAATCGATCAGCTCCTCCGGAGCAAGTCCGTGCTTGGAATGCTCGCCGGACACGTTCACTTGGATGAAACAGGGAACCTTGATGCCGAGCTGACCGGCCTTGCGGTCGATCGCTTGCGCGAGCGACAGCCTGTCCAGCGAATGAATATAAGCAAACCGGCCTACGACCTCCTTCACCTTGTTCGTCTGGAGCGACCCGATGAAATGCCAGATCGGACGTTCCGGTTCGGGCCAGGCTGCGGTTTGTTCCGTGATCGCCCGCCACTTCGCTTCGGCGTCCTGCCAGCGGTTCTCCCCGAGATTCGGGAGTCCGCACCGGAGCGCTTCGAGCGCGGCGGCGGCCGATACATATTTCGTAACGGCAATGATGCCGATCTCTTCGGGCGACCTCCCGCATCTTGCGCAAGCTTCGCGAATCCGGCGGTCGACCTCGCTGCGCCTTTCCGTTACCGTCAAGGGAACGTTCACCTCTCTTGAAATCCGATGAAGCTCGCCATCCGTCCGGCGGCCCCGTTCTCCATCCGGTGCGAGAAAAACGAATCCCGTCCGCAGCCGGTACATATTTCCGTTAATTCGATGTTCGTCGGCAATATTCCTGCTTTTATCATAATCTGTCGGTTTATTTCTTTCAAGTTCAGCATCGCCTTGCCGTCCGGCAGCGGCGCAATCATCTTCCCGGCCGACGTTCCGGCCGCCTCGGCAAGCGACTCGGCGAGCGGCGACACCTTCGCGATAACCGGCCCGTCGACCTCGTAGCAGCACGCCCCGATCGACGGGCCGATCGCGCCGAGCAGATCGGCCGGCTCCGATCCGTATGCCTCCGCCATCGCCTCCACCGTCTTGCACGCAATTTCCGCCACCGTGCCTTTCCAGCCGGCATGCGCAAGCGCGGCTGCCCGGCGGACGGGATCGACAAAGTACAACGGCACGCAATCGGCATAAAACGACGTCAGCAGCACGCCGGGCACGTCCGTCATCAAAGCGTCCGTATCCTGAATCGCGTCCGACCGCGCACGCCGCCCCCGGCCTCTGTCCGCGCGCTCCACCCGGTACACGGCGTCGCCATGCACCTGCTCGGCGCACGTCCACGCCTCGAACGGCCATCCGGCCGCTTCGGCGACGGCGCGCCGGTTGCGGATAACGGCTTCGTCGTCATCGCCGACATGCAGGCCGCAATTCAGCGACTTCCACGGCTCGCCGCTGACGCCCCCTTCCCGCCCCGTAATCCCGGCCGTCAGCCCCGGCATGCGGTCCATCCACACCCGCAATAAAAAAAGCGAAGGCTCCTTCGCGTCGCTGCGTTCCCTGACCATAAACGGCTCCATCCGGCCATCACCTCCAGCCCAGTTTACCACACCTCGGCGTCGGCGGGCGAGTCGGCATCCTATCGGGAATGGAGCTCCTCGTCCTGCTTGTAGGGCTTCGTCTCGTCAAGGCGGACAAGCACGACGTCCGCTCCGATTTTTACAATGTTCCGCCACGGAATGACGACTTCCGTTCCGCTTCCGAACAGTCCGAAAAACCGGCTGTCGGTGGGCACGACGATCGAATCGATCCGGCCCTGGCGCAGATCGAGCTCCAGATCGCTCACCTGCCCGAGCCGTTTGCCGTCGACGATGTTGATGACGTCTTTCGTTTGGAAGTCGGAAATTTTCATCGCATGCGCACCACGCTTTACTGGGATCGGACCGGAAGTCCTCTTATTACACTATATGTGCGCGCGCCCATAAATGTCCTTGAAAATGAAGAAGCGGCCGACTCGGGCCGCCGTACAGCAGAAGGCTCAGCTTTTGACGTGCTTCTGCATTTGCTGGATGGCCGATTTTTCGAGCCGCGATACCTGGGCCTGCGAAATGCCGATCTCGTCCGCCACCTCCATCTGGGTTTTCCCTTCGAAAAAACGCATCGATAAAATCATTTTCTCCCGCTCGCCGAGCTTGTGCATCGCTTCCCGGAGCGCGATCTCCTCGATCCAGGATACGTCCTTGTTCTTGTCGTCGCTGATTTGATCCATCACATAGATCGGGTCGCCGCCGTCGTGATAGATCGGCTCGAACAGGGAGACCGGGTCCTGGATCGCATCGAGGGCGAATACGACATCCTCCTTGGGCACGTTGAGCGCCTCGGAAATTTCAAATATGGTCGGCTCGCGCGAATTTTTGTTCGTCAGGCTGTCCCGGACCTGCAAGGCTTTATAAGCGATATCCCGAAGGCTGCGGGACACCCGGATCGGATTATTGTCGCGAAGGTAGCGCCGGATTTCGCCGATGATCATCGGCACGGCGTAGGTCGAAAACTTCACATTTTGGCCGAGGTCGAAGTTGTCGATCGCCTTCATCAGGCCGATGCAGCCGACCTGGAACAGGTCGTCCACAAATTCCCCACGGTTATTGAATCGTTGAATCACGCTCAGCACCAAGCGCAGGTTGCCGTTAACCAATTTCTCTCTGGCTGCCAGTTCGTTGCGCGTTTGCAGCGCCGTGAATAATTCGCGCATCTCGGCGTTCGTCAGGACGGGCAGTTTTGCGGTATCCACTCCACAGATCTCAACTTTGTTTCGGGTCAATGTGATTACCTCCCAAGGAGAAACATTACTGTACATTATCCCCGCGGGCTTCTTTTTTATTCCAGCCTGCCGGTCTTGCCGACATGCCCGAAGCCTTGCTGAAAAAATAGAAAAAACGTTGATTTACCAACGTTTTTTACGTTCTCCGACCTTCGGATCCGCCGCTTTGCGCAAAAGCGAAACAGCCCCCGCGAGCGGAGGCTGCGACTATACCATTTTGTTGAATTCCTTGCGCAGCCGTTTGATGATCCGTTTCTCGAGCCGCGATATATAGGATTGTGAAATGCCGAGCTGGTCGGCGACATCCTTCTGCGTTTTTTCCTCGCCGTCGCTCAGGCCGAACCGGAGCTCCATGATCGTCCGCTCCCGCTCCGACAGCTTGTCGAGCGCTTTGTGGAGCAGCTTCCGGTCCACCTGCTCCTCGATGTTGCGGTAGATCGTATCGTTCTCCGTGCCCAGCACGTCGGAGAGCAGCAGCTCGTTGCCGTCCCAATCGATGTTCAGCGGTTCATCGAACGAAACCTCGGTACGGGTTTTACTGTTGCGGCGCAAATACATGAGGATCTCATTCTCGATGCAGCGGGACGCATAGGTGGCGAGCTTGATCTTTTTCTCCGGATCGAACGTGTTGACCGCCTTGATCAGGCCGATGGCGCCGATCGAGACGAGGTCCTCGATGTGGATGCCCGTGTTCTCGAATTTACGGGCGATATAGACGACAAGCCGCAGATTCCGCTCGATCAGCATCGCGCGAATCGCCGAGTCGCCGGAAGAAAGCTTTTCCAGCAAATACTCTTCCTCTTCCCTCGTGAGCGGCGGGGGCAAAGCCTCGCTTCCGCCTATGTAGTAGATTTCTTCGCTTTTTAATCCGAATAAAAACAAAATCCGGTAATAATATAACTGCAGGATCAATTTCCACTTGACTCTCATTTGCGCCAGTCCTCCCCGTCTGCCATATTCCGAAGTCAGCCGGCGTCCCGGCTCTCGAGCAATGATGGATGGACGATCGCCTGATACGTGCCGTCCGACACCAGCTTGCCGCCGTCCAGGCCGATCAGCACCTTGTGCGATTCGTACATCCGGCCGTTCTGTTCGATACATACCCCATCGGGCTTCAGCGCCAGCATGAATTGCGTGCCCCGGTTAATGCCGCGGTAGGGCACCAGCCGCAGCCGGTCGCGCCACGGACTGTTGTCCGCGTCAAGACCCGCGAGCAGCCGGTCGACGTGCGTATCGCGGATGCGCTCCATCCATGCGGCGGGAAGCTCCGACTGCCATACGGCCGCTTCCATCACCATGACCGGCGTTCTCGTCAGCGGATCGTAAAGCTGGTTGCCCGTATCGATCAAGCCCGTACACCGCCATTCCCGGCCGTCGATCGTAACGGTAACCCCGGCGAGGTGCGACTCCGTCCTTTCCAGCTTTCGCCGCCCGTTCCATACGGCCCGGTAAACATACAAGGCCGCGGCCGCAGCCGCAAGCACGAACCAGATCCCCGCGTTGAACTCAATCCCGAGCTTGCCTGTCCGAGCGAACCAGATCCCGTCCCACAGCTCTCCCGAGCTTTGCAGCAAATAATAAATGCCCAGCACGCCGCCGGCAGCCGCAAAGTTGACGCCGTAAAACGCGGCGATGTTGCGCGTGAAATGCTGAAGGCTTCCGAAGCCGAATGCCGCCCAGAGCATGAGCAGCGACAGTGCGATTTTGACGAGAAACGTGTACAGAAACGACAATGCCGGCGCCAACATAAAGACGACATAGCAGGCGCCGATTGCCGCCGCCCCCGCTAGACGCGGCCACCGGGGCCGCAGCCCGCGCACCCACGCGGTCGTGAACAATACCGTGCCGTCAATGACGAAATTGACGGCAAATACCAGATCCGCATAAACGACGATAAGCCTCACCCTCCTGTCTGCAGGGGCAAGCGCGGCCTGCTTGGTATGCGCCGGTTAACGGGATGAAATCAGTATAGGTTAATCTTATTTCAATGTCTGTCTAAACATGCCGTCACGGCCGATCTTTTTTTGTCGAGCTTGACGAAGGAGCGAACCTCCCGCCGAAGCTGGAGCTGGAGTAGATTGGTACGAGCCTGCAGCGCTATAGAGGGCCTCCTCGGCCTGGGCCGCCCTCGCCGCCGCGCGTCTCTCGACAGGTAAACCTGTCGGAGCCGCTCTAACGATAGCGATATGCGCCGCGGGAGACGCCCTGACCGCAGTTCCCTTCCGACCACGCAAAATAATCCCCAAAAAGTGACGTGATGCTCTGTAGCTTAATCCGATTACTTTTCGGGGACCCCATTAAGGATATAAAATCTTTATATACAAAAAAATCCCGTACCACGATCGGATCGTGGTACGGGATTCATCGGCTGCGATTAACGGTCGCGCGGACTTTTGCGCAGAAATGCCGGAATGTCCAATTGGTCGGCGGACTGATTGGAGTTGAAAGGCTTCAAATTGTGCGTTGACGCCGGACGCGCTTCGGAACCGTCGGAGGACGCCTGACCCGGCATGCCGCGGCGCATCGCGCCGCCTTTGAGCTCGAAGCCGGTCGCGATGACCGTCACCTTGATGTCGTCCTTCATATCCTCGTCGATGCTTGCTCCGAAAATCATGTTCACGTCCGGATCGGACGCCGCGATCACGATCTCGGCCGCTTCGTTCACTTCGTACAGCGACAGATTGGCGCCGCCGGTAATGTTCATGATAATGCCGCGCGCGCCGTCGATCGACGTCTCGAGCAGCGGGCTCATGATCGCCTTGCGCGCCGCCTCGGCCGCGCGATTCTCGCCTGCCGCCGTGCCGATCCCCATCAGCGCGGAGCCGCGCTCGGTCATGATCGTCTTCACGTCGGCGAAGTCGAGGTTGATCAGGCCCGGAACCGCGATCAGGTCGGAAATACCCTGGACGGCTTGGCGCAGAACGTTATCCGCCTCGCGGAACGCTTCGAGCATCGGCGTTTTCTTGTCGACAATCTCAAGCAGCCGGTCGTTCGGAATAACGATCAGCGTGTCGACCTTCTCCTTGAGCGCCTCGATGCCGAGATCGGCTTGTCCGGACCGCTTGCGGCCCTCGAAGGTGAACGGGCGCGTCACGACGCCTACCGTCAGCGCCCCGCACTCCTTGGCGATTTCGGCAATGACCGGAGCGGCGCCCGTACCGGTTCCGCCGCCCATGCCGGCCGTGACGAACACCATATCGGCGCCCTTCAGCGTGCTCGCGATCAGATCGCGCGTCTCCTCGGCCGCTTTCTTGCCGACTTCGGGGTTGGCGCCGGCGCCGAGGCCCCGGGTAAGCTTGTCCCCGATCTGAAGCTTATGTTCGGACTTGGCCAAGTGCAGCGCCTGCGCATCCGTGTTCACCGTGATGAACTCGACGCCCTTGACGCCATTCTCGATCATCCGGTTAACGGCGTTGCTGCCGCCCCCGCCGACGCCGATCACCTTGATTTGCGCCAGTTGTTCCATATCGAAATCGAATTCCAGCATTTCTTGGTTCCCCCGATCAAATGAATTCGCTAAACATATTTTTCAGCCGCTCGAACAGTCCGGGCTTGGACGGCGCGGAAGGAGTCGTGCCCTGCTTGCGCACGGCCGCTTTCTTGGCCGGTCCGGCCGAACGGTTCCGCATGTACCGGGAGACGTATTGAATCATGCCGACGCCGCTCGTGTAGGCGGGATCGCGAACACCGATGTAATCTGGAACCGCGATGCGGACGGTCGATTCCAGCTCGCTCTGCGCAAGCGCGAGAGCGCCGGGAATCGACACCGCCCCTCCGGTCAGCACGTACCCGTTCACCTTGTCTCCGTAACCGAGACGGCGAACCTCCTGGCGAATCAAATGGAAAATCTCTTGCATCCGCGGTTCGATAATGTTAGCCAAATCCACCTGGGAGAATTCCTTTTCCACGTTGCTGCCCATGCGCATCACTTTAAACTTCTGGTCCTCCGCCGCGTCGTCGACGACCGAGCAGCCGAACTTCAGCTTGATCTTCTCGGCCTGCTCCGTCTGTGTCCGCAGTCCGTACGAGATGTCGTTCGTGACGTATTCCCCGCCGACCGGAAGCGTCGACGTGGCGACAAGGCTGCCTTGATCGAATACGGCTATCGTACAGGATCCCGCGCCGATATCCGCCAGCACGGTCCCCATGTTCTTCTCGTCTTTGGTCAATGCCATTTGGCCGGAGGCCAGCGACATGAGGATGACACCGGCAATGTGCAGATCCGCTTTCTCCACGCATCGCATGAGGTTATGTATCGCGGTCTTGGCCCCCGTAATGACGGTCGCTTCCACCTCCAGCCTCACCCCGATCATACCGCGGGGATCGGAAATGCCGTCCAGTCCGTCCACCAGAAACTGCTTGGGCACAAGCCCGATAATTTCTCGCTCCGGCGGCAGCGCGACGACCTTCGCCGCCTGCAGCACCCGCTCGATATCCTCTTCGCCGATTTCCCGGTCCTCATTGGAAACGGCTACTACTCCGTGGTTCGTCTGAAGCGCGATATGATTGCCTTGAATGCCTACATATACGTCGGATATTTGAATGCCAACCATGCGTTCGGCGTGATCCACGGCGTTGCGGATCGACTGCACGGTTTGGTCGATGTCCACGATGGCTCCTTTGCGAATGCCCTCCGAGTCGGCAGATCCAACCCCAATAATATTAATGGTTCCGTTCTGAACTTCCCCAATAATAGCACGAACTTTGGATGTACCGATGTCCAAACTGACGATGATGTCGTTGCTGCTCAACCCAAGGCACCTCCGTTTCAAAAGAAATGTAATCTAAATATTTGGAGTACATCATATAATACTAACATAACTGCGAGTTTGCAGACACTGTTCTACTTATTCAACGCAGCTTATATTTTCCCTCTTTTTTCTACAAGTTTTTTATCGTTCGCAGGCTGCCAATTATTTCACATAAGCTCGGCGGCGAGGGAACTCCCGGGCATCGGAGCCCGAAAAACTCCATAAACGAAATTGTATCATTGTTTCAGTTCATTGAGTAGTCTCTTTTTGCCCCGCGTTATTCCGCGCTTTCCGGCGCCGCGTCGTCCGCCGCATAAGGCACATAATAGTCGGAAAGCAGCGTCGTCACGCTTCCGGGCTCCTGCGTCTCGATGACCGCTTGAATCGTTTCCGCCTTCTCTTGCAGCAGGGAGACCGCGGTCACGATTTCAAACTTCGTTCTGGTATAAATCTTGATCCTGTCCTTGTAGGACTTGGACGGGTACGGGATAATTTCCGAGAAATCGGAGAGCAGTTCATCCGGAACGGAAGACAGCACCCGCGTCAGCTCCGCTTTGTTCGGGTCGTCCTTCTTCCATCCGCTCAGCACGGGCTTGTCGACAACGAAATTGCTGCCGCTGCCGACCGTCGCGCCGTTCGACAAAATCGCGGTGATCAGGCCGTCTTCCGTCAGTTCGAACGCGACCGCGGAATATTCCTTGACCGTAATCGCGATTTTGCCGGGAAACGACTTGTCGACGGTTACGGCTTCGACCGGCTTGAGCTTCGCGATTCGCCGCTCAATCTCGCCCTTGCCGGGAAAGAAGAAAGGATCCCCTTCGGCGATGCCCGAAGCGTCCCGGATGTCATTGGCGGCGATATATTGTTGTCCGGAAACGGAGATTGCGGAAATTTCACTGATCGGCGACCGAAAAAACAACACGCCCAGCAGCGCGACGAACAGCAGCAAAAGGATGAGAAGCAGCTTGCGGCTGTTCTTTCGTCCTTGCTTCGGCTGCCGCAGCACCGGCATCGATTCAGCCATAGAACACTTGTCCCTTCTCTCACGAAAAAACATCCGGTCCTTCGGTGAAGGAAGCCGGGATGTATGCATTGGTTGTCAGCCCGGCGCGACCCGGTTGCTGGAAACGGCGGAATAGCGCGAGATGCGGGCGCCCAGTCGGCCGAGCATCGTCTCGATCCGGTCGTAGCCTCTGTCGATCCGGTGAACCTGCTCGACGACCGTCTTCCCCTGCGCGGCCAGGCCGGCGATGACAAGCGCCGCTCCCGCCCTCAGGTCTGTCGCCTCGACCGTTGCGCCGTACAGCCGAGGCACGCCGCGAATGATCGCCGAATTCATATCGACGCGGATGTCGGCCCCCATGCGGGTCAATTCGTCGACATGCTTGAAACGGCCTTCGAATATTGTTTCTTTCATCACGCTTACGCCGTCCGCCAGAGCAAGCAGAACCATCACCTGGGATTGCAGGTCGGTCGGAAAAGCGGGGTACGGCGACGTGACGACCCGCTCGACCGCCTTCGGTCTGGAGGTGCCGCCGACCTTCATTATATCACCGTCGACGGTCACTTGAACACCTGCGCGGCGCAAAACATGAATAAGCGAGGTCAGATGGGAGGGATTGGTGTTCTGCAGCGTCACGCTGCCTCGGGTGGCAGCCGCGGCGACCATAAGCGTGCCGGTCACGATGCGGTCGGGAATGATGCGGTAGCGGCACGGAACGAGCGAGCTTACCCCCTCAACCGTGATCGTATCCGTTCCGGCCCCAATGATTTTGGCGCCCATCCGGTTGAGAAAGTGCTGCAGATCCTGGATCTCAGGCTCGCGCGCCGCGTTGCTGATGACGGTGATCCCGTCCGCCAGCACGGCGGCCATCATGATGTTCTCCGTGGCGCCGACGCTGGGGAATTCCAGGTGAATGTCGGCTCCCTTAAGCTGCGCGGCGCGGCAGACGATTCGGTTGCCGTCCTCCTCGATTTCGGCGCCGAGCGACTGCAGTCCGCGGAGGTGGATGTCGATCTTTCGTTCGCCGATCGCGCATCCGCCGGGCTGATAAATCTCAACTTTGCCGAACCGCGCAAGGAGCGGGCCCATGAGGAAAATCGAAGAGCGCATTTGGCCCATCAGCGACTCGGGGATGTGGCAGGAATCGGCGGGACCGGTGTCGAGCACGACGGACGGTCCGATGCGCTCCGCCCGGCAGCCCAGGTCGCGCAAAATGTCGAGCATGACGTCGATGTCGAGCAAATCCGGCACGTGATCGATGATGACGGTGCCGTTAACCAGCATGCTTGCGGCCAAAATCGGTAAAGCGGCATTTTTCGCACCTTGGATGGCGACCGTTCCGGAGAGCGGCTTGCCGCCTTCGATTACCAATTTGTCCAATGGTTCACCTCCGATTTAACGCTCACCCACCACCAATACTTCCGGCACCAGTTCAACGCCGAACGTCGCCTTGACGGTGCGTTGAATATGGGCCATTAGGGTGAGGACGTCGTTTGCCGTCGCTTGCCCGGTATTGACGATGAAATTGGCATGCTGCTCGGAGATTTCCGCGCCGCCTGCGCGGTAGCCTTTCAACCCTGCCTCCTGAATGAGTCTGGCCGCATAATCGCCTGCCGGATTGCGAAAAACGCTGCCCGCGCAAGCCATTTGCAGCGGCTGTGTGCGCAGCCTGCGGTCTTTGTAGGATGCCATGGCGGCCGCGATTTCCTTGCGGTCTCCCGGCGCCAGTTCGAAGGTCGCTTCGACGACGACGCCAAGCTTCTCGTGCAAAACCGAGCGGCGGTAGGAAAATGCCATGTCGTCGCGGTAGAAACGTGCCAATTCCCCCGTTTCCAGAACAATGTCGGCTGAATGGAATATACGTGACACATCCGACCCGTGCGCTCCGGCGTTCATGTATACGGCTCCGCCGACCGAACCCGGAATTCCCCCCGCGAATTCGAGCCCGGTCAATCCTTCTTTGCCGGCCAGCACGGACAGCTTGATGAACGAGAAAGCGGCTCCGGCCGTAACCCGGCCGCCCTCGAACCGCGCGTAATCAAGCCCCTCTCCCGGCTTGATCACGACGCCCCGGATGCCCTTGTCGCTCACCAGCATATTGGATCCGCGGCCCAGATTCGTCCACGGCACCCCGTTCGCCTTCAACAAGCGCACGGCGTTCAGCAGCTCTTCCTTGCCGCCCGGGACGATCAGCACATCGGCCGGCCCGCCGATTTTCCAGGTCGTGTAGTCGGCCAGCGGCTCACCGGGCAGAACGCGGCCGACGCCGGCTTTTTTCAATTGTTCGATCAATTGCTGCATGGCCCTTCCTCCTTCTGCCGGTTCGCACCGGTCCCGTCGTCCGTCAAGCCTCTCGCTTCCGTCCGGCCGATCAGGCGCGGAAACCGTACCGCCGTGGGGCGGCAGTCACGATTATGGGATAGTTTATGCCTTGCGAACAGGGAGTGTGACAATCGCCCACCGCCCTTCATCGCTTGCCCGCCAGCTTCCGGAGCTCCGCTGCGATTACCTCTGCCGATTGCGGCATGCTGAGCGTCCGCGCGGCTTCGCCCATCCTGCGAAGCTTGCCCGGGTCTTCGATGATGGCCGATATTTCCCTGTATAAAGCGTCACCCGACAAATCCCGTTCGAGCATCATAACGGCCGCCCCTTCGTCCGCCAGGCTGCGCGCGTTGGGCTCCTGATGGTTGCCGGTTACATTGGGCGAGGGGATCAGAATCGTCGGGATGCCGAGTGCCGTAAATTCAGCGAGGAAAGACGCTCCCGACCTGCTGACGACCAGAGACGAGGCTGCCAGCACCTCCGGCATATTGTTCAGGTAACGGATAACATGCAGGTTGGGAGGAATATTTCCTCTTTCTCTGAGACGTGTGTCGGTGCGGTCGTAATCGGCATCGCCGGTTACGAAAACGAAATGGATGTCGGGCATCGAGTGCAATTTCCCGGCCATGTCAACCACGGCATCGTTGATCGCCCGGGCGCCGCGGCTGCCGCCGACGATCAGGACGATCGGCGCGTCGGCCGGAACGCCGACGGAGGCGTACCCCCTCGTCTTGTCCGCTTGCAGCACGTTCGTCGCGCAAGGGTTGCCCGTATGCAGCACGCGGCCATGCCTGCCGAAACGTTCGAGCGATTCGCGAAAGCTGACGGCTATCACGTCCGCGTAACGGCTTAAGAACCGGTTCGTAAGCCCGGGGTCGACGTTCTGCTCATGGATAAGCGTCGGGATGCCGAGCTTGGCGGCCGCGTAGACGACAGGGCCGCACACATAGCCGCCGGTCCCGACGACGGCGTCGGGCTTGAACCGGCGCAGCAATTGTTTGGCGCGGGAGACGCCCCGCACGAAGCGGACCACGGTTTTGACATTTTCAAGCGAGAGCTTCCGGCGAAAGCCGGTTATATCGACCGCTTCGAACGGAATGCCCAGCTCGGGAACGATCCGGCTTTCGAGGCCGCGCCCCGTTCCGATGTAAAGCAGCTCCGTGCCTGGCTCCTCCCGTTCCAATTGCCTGCCGACGGCAACGGCCGGGTAAATGTGTCCCCCCGTACCGCCTCCGGTCAATACGACTCTCATAACGTCACCTCGAATAACGGGATATATTAAGCAATATGCCCAGCGCGGTCAGCAGCAGCGTCAGGGACGACCCGCCGTAGCTGACGAGCGGCAGCGTGATGCCGGTAACCGGCAGCATGCCGATGACGACGCCGATGTTGATGAAAACCTGCACGGCGACGATGCCGATAATGCCGACCGCCAGCAGGCTGCCGAACGTATCGGGCGCCGTAATGGCCGTCCGCAGGCCGCGCCAGACGAGTACAAGAAACAGCAGAATGAGGGTCGCGCCGCCGATGAAGCCCAGTTCCTCGGATACGATCGAGAAAATAAAATCGGTCTGCGGCTCCGGCAGGTAGCTGTATTTCTGGCGGCTCATGCCGAGTCCCAGGCCGATCAGGCCGCCGGGCCCGATCGCGTACAGCGATTGAATGGCCTGATAGCCGGCGCCGAGCGGATCCTGCCACGGATCGAGAAAAGCGGTGATGCGCTGCAGCCGGTAAGGCGCCGCGAGGATGAGGCCGACCAGGCCGGCAACCCCGACCAGCGCCAGCGATCCGAGGTGGGCCATGCGTGCGCCTGCCGTATAAATGACGAGCAGCGACGCGCCGACCATGACCGCGCCCGTACCGAGGTCGGGCTGGAGCATGATCAGTCCGAAAGCCGTTCCCATGATGGCGAGCGGCGGCAGCAGGCCCTTCGTGAAGGACACGATCGCCTGCTGCTTGTCGGATAAATATTTGGCGAGAAAAATGATCATCGCGAGCTTCATGAACTCGGACGGCTGAATGCCGAACGAGCTGATGCCGAGCCAGCTGCGCGCGCCTCCGCGCACGACGCCGATGCCGGGAATGAGCACGATGAGCAGCAGGCCGAAACAGATGAGCAGCCCGGCCATCGCCGTTTTGCGCCACACCCAATAGCCGGTGTTTGCGGCAAACGTCATCGCGCCGATTCCAAGCGCGGCGAACAGCAGCTGACGCTTCAAATAATAGAACGCATCGCCGAATTCGCGGAATGCCAGAACGGCGCTTGCGCTGTACACCATCACCAGGCCGATGGCCAGAATGAGCGCGATCGACCCGATCATCCACACGTCGGGAGCAGTTCGGGCTTTCGTCATGAGAGCGACACCTCTTACATCGAAAAGTAGGGACGGGCCCCCTACTTACAAGGTATGCGCCGATTGCTTAAAAATGCGTCCCCGCTGCTCGTACGACTCAAACATGTCCCAGCTCGCGCAGGCGGGCGACAGCAGCACGACATCCCCGGGCCGCGCAAGCGAAGCCGCCTCGCGCACCGCCTGTCGGAGCGTCGCTTCGGCGTCCTCCAAAGGATCGACCGTTTTCACCGCCCGTAAACCCGCAAGCTCAGCCACCTTCGCGATCTTGCCGCGCGTCTCGCCGATCGCGACGACCGCCGCCACGCGTTCCTTGAACAGCGGCAGCAGCTCCATGTAATCCGACCCGCGGTCCAGGCCGCCCGCAAGCAGCACGATTCGCCCCTTGAGCGAACGGACCGACATCGTGGTAGCGGTCGGATTCGTCGCCTTCGAGTCATTGTAATAGCGCACATCATGCTTGACGGCTACAAACTCCAGCCGATGCTCCACGCCGCGAAAATCCCGCAGCGGCGCGGCCAGCGCCGCCGGATCGGCGCCTGCCGCCAGGCAGGCGGCTATGGCCGCAAGCGCATTGGCCGTGTTATGCCTGCCGGGTATGCCGAGCTCAGCCACGCCCACGATCGCCGTTTCGCCTTCCGGACGCCGCCAGACGATCGTTCTCGCCGGCGCTTCCTCCTCCGCCTCTCCGTCCCGGAACGGCGGCTCCACGCATACGCCTTTGGCAAGCTTTTCCTTCAAGGAGAACGGCATCGGCTTGGCCTTGACCGACCCCGCCAACTGCCGGCAAACGGGGTCGTCCCAATTCAGCACCGCGGTGTCGCCGGCCGTCTGGTTCGCGAATATTTTGGCTTTGGAAGCGATGTAATCGTCCATGCCGCCGTGATAATCCAGATGCGTTTCGGCGAGGTTCAGCAAGACGGCGACGCGCGGACGGAAGGCCGCGGTTCCCTTCAATTGAAAGCTGCTGAGCTCGGCTACGAGCCAATTGTCCGGTTCCGCCGCAATCGCGGCTTCGCACAAAGGGGTTCCGATATTGCCGGCCACGATCGGATGCAGACCGGCCGCGCGCAGCAGTTCGCCCGTCAGCGTCGTCGTCGTCGTCTTGCCGTTCGAGCCGGTGATGCCGATGATCGGAGCCGGCGACAGCCAGGATGCGACCTCCACCTCCGTGACGATCTCGACGCCGAGCTCGGAGGCGCGCACGATAGGCTCCACCGTATACGGGATGCCCGGGTTTTTCACCAGCAGCGCCGTATCCGCCGTGACGAGCCCCTCGGGATGGCCGCCGCAGACGACGGTTATGCCGAGCGTCTCCAGTTCGGATGCTTCGGGCGACGAGTCGCGGTCTTTCCTGTCGTTCACGACGACCTTCGCGCCGATCGCGTGGAATACCTTCGCCACGCTGACGCCGCTTCTTGCCAAGCCGAGCACGACGACCCGCTGACCCTTGTACGATTCCGGATGGTTCATGATGTGATCGCTCCCTTACAATATTCGAGGGACGGTTGACGAATCCGTCGGTAGCCGGCTCAGCCTGCGCCATAGCCCCGCAGCTCGCTCCGGCCTGCTAAAAAGCGTGCTGCAGCGCCAGTCCGATCGCGGCGAACGCGATTCCGGCCGTCCAGAACACCGTGACGACCTTCCATTCGGACCAGCCCGACAGCTCGAAGTGATGATGAATCGGACTCATTTTGAAAATGCGTTTGCCCCTCAGCTTGAACGAACCCACCTGCAGGATAACGGAAACCATTTCGATGACGAAAACGCCGCCGATGATCACAAACAACAGCTCCGTCTTCGTCAGGATCGCCACGGCCGCGATGCCTCCCCCGATGCCGAGCGAGCCGGTGTCGCCCATGAACACTTTCGCGGGGTGTGCGTTATACACGAGGAAGCCGAGCACGGCGCCGATCATGGCTGCCGAGAATACGGCCGATTCATTCTCGGTCGCCTGCAGCGCAACGAGCGTGAACGCCGCGAACGCCACGGCGCTGGTGCCCGACAGCAGGCCGTCCACGCCGTCCGTGAAGTTGACCGCGTTGCTGATCGCGAACAGCATCAGGACGACGAACGGATAATAGAACCAGCCCAGGTCGAAGCTCCAATCCGTACCCGGCAGCGCAAGCGCGGTGCTGTGCTTCATGAGGTATAGCATGACGCAGACCAGTATGGAGAAAAACAGCTGCCCCGCCAGCTTCTGCCTGGCCGTCAAGCCGAGCGAGCGCTTGAAGGCGATTTTGATGTAATCATCCAGGAAGCCGACCAGCCCGAAGCCGAGCGACGCGGTAAGCAGCACCCAGAACTCCATCGTCCGGTCGGAAAATTTCAGAAACGAAATCAGAAAGGCGAGCATGATGATAATGCCGCCCATCGTCGGGGTCCCCTTCTTCTTCAGATGGCTCTGCGGACCGTCCGTCCGCACCTCCTGACCGAATTTCATGCGGCGGAGCAGCGGAATGAATAAAGGCCCGAGCAGCACGGACAGCAGAAAGGAAACGCCGAGGGCAAATAATATGACTTTGATATCCAACACGCTTCCTCCCGTCATCGCGCCAAGAATTGGACGATCTCTTCCATTCTCATGCCCCGCGAGCCTTTGACGAGCACGAGGTCGTCCGGAGCCACCTGCTCCCGCAGATAAGCTGCGAGCTCGGCCTTGTCGTCGAAATGGGCGACGCGCTCCGCGCCGAGACGCGCGGACGCTCCTTCGGCGATGTGCCGGGCAAGCGTGCCGTGGGTAAGCACGCGGTCGGCCGTTTCGGGCGCAATGGCGGCGCCGGTATCGTAGTGAAGCCTCTCCTCTTCCGGACCGAGCTCCAGCATATCGGCCAGCACCAGCCATTTGCGGCCGAAGCCGGTCAGCTCGCCGACCAGCGCGATCGCGGCGCGCATCGCCGTCGGGTTCGCATTGTAAGCATCGTTAAGAATCGTCGCTCCGTTATGCGCGGCCGCCGTCTCGATCCGCATGCCGGTCAGCCTGGCGCCCGACAATCCCCGTCGGATCTCGTCGTCGGTCAGCCCCAGCAGCGCGCCGACCGCAACGGCCGCGAGCGCGTTCGACACGTTGTGACGCCCGGGCACCGGGATTTTGAACGCGCCGCCGAGCCTGGCGGACGTGCCGCCCGTTTGGACGGTAAACGCCGATTCTTTAGCCCCTACCGCCACCGAGCCGGCCGACCAATCATGGCCTTCTTCGAGCCCGAACGTCTGAACGCCCGCGCCCTCCGCAAGCTCGGCATCCCGGATGCCTGCCGTCAGCAGCGGCTCATCGCCGTTGATGAGCATCGTCCCGCCGGGCCGCAGACCGGAAGCGATCTCCAGCTTGGCCCTGGCAATGCCCTCCCGGGAGCCGAGCTGAAGCAGATGGGCGTCGCCGATGTTCGTAATGACGGCGATGTCGGGCAGCGCAATGCCCGCCAGCAGCTCGATTTCGCCGAAGCCGCTCATGCCCATCTCCAGAACGGCGCACTCCGTATCCTCGTCCATGCGCAAAATGGTCAGAGGCAACCCGATATGATTGTTCAGGTTGCCTTCGGTTTTATGTACGCGATAGGCGGCGGCCAGCACCGCCGCCGTCAAATCCTTCGTCGTCGTCTTGCCGTTGCTGCCGGTGATGCCGACGACCTTGACCTGCAGCTCCAGCCGGTATGCCCGGGCCAGCTTCTGCAGCGCCTCCAGCGTGTCGCGCACGAACAGCAGCGGCCGCTGCGCCAGCGGCTCCGGAACCGGCCGGTCCCGGGTCCACAGCGCCAGCGCGGCGCCGCGTTCGAAGCAGGATTCGACATATTCATGCCCGTCGAACCGCTCTCCCGTCAAGGGCACGAACAGCCGTCCCTCCGTCAGTCCGCGGGAGTCGGTTGCGACGCCGCTCACGGTCCGCTGCCCTGCGGCCTCCGCCGCCGCGTTCGGCTCCCCCCCGCACATCATGGCCAATTCGGCAATCGTTCGTCTAATCACGGATGTATTCTCCTTATCGCTTGTTCGGCAACGAGCCTGTCGTCGAAGTCCAACGTTTTATTACCGATGATCTGGTACGTTTCATGGCCTTTCCCCGCAATCAATACTACATCGCCGGGGCTTGCCATTTCAACCGCTTTTTCAATTGCGGCGCGGCGGTCGACGAGCAGCTCGTAGCGCTCGGCAGCTACCCCGTCCGCGCGAAGCCCGGCCTCGATATCGGCCAGAATGGCATGCGGCTCCTCCGTGCGCGGATTGTCGGAGGTCACGATGACGTAATCCGCGTAGGACGCCGCAATGCGTCCCATAATCGGCCGCTTCGTCCGGTCCCGGTCGCCGCCGCAGCCGAATACGCAGAGCACCTTGCGGGTCGCGAATTCACGAACGGCCTTGAGCACGTTCTCGAGTCCGTCGGGCGTGTGCGCGTAATCGACGACGACCGTGAACGGCTGTCCCGCGTCGACCGACTCCACCCTGCCCGGCACGCCGGGCACCGCCTCAAGGCTCGCCTTGGCGGCTTCGAGCGGTATGCCTTCAATCAGCGCGCAGCTTAGCGCCGCCAGTGCGTTGTAAACATTGAACTTGCCTACCATCCGCAGCGTAATGTCGGTTTCGCCCCGGAAGGTGGCGGCGCGGAACGAGGTTCCTCTCGCGGCTATGCGGATATCCGACGCGCGGACGTCCGCGTCCCGGTCCACGCCGTAAGTGATCACTTCGGCCGAGGTCGCCCGGGCGAACGAGGCGGATGCTTCGTCATCCGCGTTCAGGACGGCGTAGGAGCGCCGGTCCGCTTCCGCGGCATACGTGTTCCCGAGCCGCGAGAACAACAGCTGCTTGGCTCCGGCATACCGTTCCATCGTGCCGTGGTAATCCAGATGGTCCTGCGTCAGGTTCGTGAACACGGCCGTGCGGAAGCGGCAGCCTTTCACCCGGCCCTGCTCCAGCGCATGCGACGACACCTCCATCGCGCAATAGGCGGTTCCCGCCTCCGCCATTTCATGCAAATACCGCTGCAGTTCCAGCGCCTCCGGCGTCGTGCCGGACATCGGGAACGCGCGCCCGCCGAACCGCCGTTCGATCGTGCCGATGACGCCGGCCGCGTAACCGGCGTCCTGCATAATTTTTTCGACCAGGTAGGTGACCGTCGTCTTGCCGTTCGTACCGGTCACGCCGATCAGCTTCATCCGCTCGCTCGGGCTGCCGTAGTACCGCCCTGCCATGACCGCCATCGCCAGCCTGCTGTCCTTCACGACGATTTGCGGCACGGCGATGTCGAGCCTGCGCTGGACAACGAGCGCGACAGCGCCGCCGTCCACCGCGGCCTGCGCATAATCGTGGCCGTCCACCGTATGGCCCGGCAAACAGATAAACAGGTCGCCCGGCTTTACTTTCCGGGAGTCCGTTTCGATGCCCTCGATCCGCACTTCTCCGCCTTCCGGTCTTGCGGTCAACAGCATTTCCGCCAATTCACTCAGCCGCATACGATTTCCTCCGCCTTTGCAAACTCCCCGAGCTTCTGCTTCCGATGCCGTTTGCTTCGCAAACTTCAACGCCGATGCTTCCGAAGCGGTTTGCTTCGCGCACGGGCAAAGGAAGCGGAGTTTCGAAGTTTAATCTTATTCCTTTTCGGGGGCCCCGGTAAACGTGCAAATTCTTCTAGTTCCATTATGAACCATCTTTGCGATTTTCAATAGGGTCCTTGCCCAAATAGATGCGTATCGTCGAGCCCCGCTCCACCCGCGCGCCGGCGGCCGGAGCCTGCCGGATCACGGTATTTCCCGTGCCGGCCGAGGCAAGATTAAAATTCATGTTCAAGTCTTCGTACAGATCCGACACCGTCTTGCCGACGAGATTCGGAACGGTCACGACCGGCGTCTCGCCGTATTTGTAATCGCGGGGAAGCTGGTTGTTCCTCGGCTCCACGCCGAGCGAAACGAGGGCGTCCGCCATTATGTTGCGGACGATCGGCGCGGCGACCAGCCCCCCGAACTGAATGCCTTGCGGATTGTCGACGGCGACGTAGATGACGATCTTCGGATCGTCCGCGGGCGCGAAGCCGACGAACGATACGATATGCTCGTTCGGCGAGTACCGGCCGCCTACGACCTTCTGCGCGGTGCCGGTTTTGCCGCCTACCCGGTAGCCGTCGATGAACGCATTCCGCCCGGTTCCTTTGGCCACGACGCTTTCGAGCGCCTCGCGGACCTGCTTCGACGTTTCGGGCGATATCACCTGCCGCACCTTCTCCGGTTCGATCGTGTCGACGACCTTTCCGGTCTCCGGATCATACCAGGCCTTCGCCACATGCGGCTTATAAAGGGTCCCGCCGTTGATCGCCGCCGACACGGCCGCAATCTGCTGGATCGGCGTCACCGATACCCCTTGGCCGAACGCCGTCGTGGCCAGCTCGACCGGCCCGACCCGGTTCAGCTTGAACAGAATGCCGTTCTCCTCGCCCCGTAGGTCGATGCCGGTTTTCGCGCCGAACCCGAAGTTCCGTATGTACTCGAACAGCTTCTCTTTACCCAAACGCTGACCGAGTGTAACAAAGCCCGGATTGCATGAGTTTTCTACGACTTCCAGAAAAGTCTGGCTGCCGTGGCCGCCCTTTTTCCAGCAGCGCAGCCGCGCCCCGCCCACCTCGATCGCTCCCGGATCGAAAAACCGCTCGTTCTTCAGATCCACCTTCTTCTCTTCCAGAGCGGCCGACAGCGTTATGATCTTGAACGTCGATCCCGGCTCATACGTCATCCAGATCGGCAGGTTCCGGTTGTAGATTTCGGCGGGCACTTCGCGGAATTTGGCCGGCTCGAACGTCGGCCGGCTCGCCATGCCGAGTATTTCCCCGTTGTTCGGATCCATCGCAATCGCGAAAATGCTGTCGGCCTGATGCTTCACCATCGCCTGATCGAGCTCGCGCTCCATGATCGACTGGATCTGCTTGTCGATCGTAAGCTGCAGATTGAGGCCGTCTTTCGGCTTGCTGTATGTATCCGAGGAGCCGGGCATCGGCCTTCCCGCGGCATCCGACAGATACGACACGCTGCCGGGCAGGCCGCTTAACAGCTTGTCATAGGTCAATTCCACGCCGGTCAGTCCCTGATTGTCGATGCCGGTGAAGCCGAGCACATGCGCGGCGAGGGAACCGAACGGATTATATCGTTTATTATCCTCCGCCACAACAATGCCCGGAAGACCCAATCCCCGGATTTCTTGCGCTTTCTCCGTTGAGATTTTTCGGCCTCCGGGCTGGATGCGGACGATCCTCTCCCGTTTGGTGATCAGCCCGTATACGGTTTCCTGCTTCATGTCGAGCGCCTTCGCCAGCTTGGCGGCCGTCCCGGCTGGATCCTTCACCTGAACCGGGATCGCCATGACCGTCGGCGAGCTGATATTGTAAACCAGCCTGATGCCGTTGCGGTCCAAAATTTCCCCGCGCTTGGCGGTGAACGGAATGTCTCTTCTCCACGAGTTCTCCGCCTTCTCCGCAAGCTCTTTCCCGGTCCACAGCTGCACATAACCGAGGCGGACTGCCAGGGCCAGAAAGGCGACGATCGCCCCAAGCAGGATGAAGAACAGGCGCCGCCTGACCGTAACTCCCGAGATTTTCAATCGCGTTCCTCCTCCGAAACGGCCGAGTATGCGGATGATGCCGCTTCTAACTCAGCCTATTCGGACGAGATTGGGGTTAGAACAAGCCCTGCGGGGCGGCAGCGGGACCGGTCTGACGCAGCGTCCAGCACCGCATCGCGGATCCGGATGCAAGCGCCGGGTCATCCGTTCGTCTCCACCGCTTCCGGCTGCCGCGCGGCATCATCGGGGACAGCGCCTTCCGTCCCTTCCGCCGCAGGCGCCGCGGGCTGGCCCGGAGGCTCGAGCACCAGCTTCAGGTACCGCTCGCCCTTGGCCGTGGCCAGTATTTGCTCCTTCACGAATCCTTCGCCTTCCGTTACGCTCCGCAACCCCAGCAAGGAGCTGACCTCCAGCGCATCGCGCAGCGACAGGCCGCGCAGGTTAGGCACCTGCAGCTTGTCCCGCTGTTCGGTTACCAGATAAATGCGCTGGGAGGTCGCGATATTCGTGCCCGCCTTCGGGATTTGCTGCAGCACGGTATCCCCTTTGCCGACGACCTCGTAACCGAGCGCGCGGGACCGCAGTTCTTCCGCCGCCTGCGCAACCTTCAGCTCCGTCATGTCGGGCGCGGCCACCGAAAGCTCTTTTTTGCGTGCCTCCGGCTTGAGGGCGTTGCTCGGCGAGACGCCCATATGGCGCAAGCTTTGGAGTACAATTTCCTTGAACACGGGGGCCGCAACCGAACCGCCTCCCGCGAATCTATCCTTGGGCTCGTCGACGACCACGTAGACGACAATTTTCGGATCTTCGACCGGCGCAAAGCCGATAAAGGAGACGACATATTTTTCGTCGTCGTATTTGCCGTCTATGACCTTCTGCGCGGTTCCGGTTTTGCCCGCGACGCGGTAGCCTTCGATATAAGCGTTTTTGCCGGTGCCGATCTCTTGATCGGAGACGACCGTCTCCAAATACTCGCCAACCTTGCGAGCCGATTCCGGCGAAATGACCTGCCGCACGACCTTCGGCTCCACCTTCTCGACCTTTTTCGTAGCGGGATCGGTCATTTCCTTCACCAGATGCGGCTCCATCAGCTTGCCGCCGTTGGCCACGGCTGCCACCGCGGCAACCTGCTGGATCGGCGTAACCTGCACACGGCCTTGGCCGAACGTCAGCGTCGCTTTTTCCGTCTCGTAGGTTGCCGCCACGGAGCCGGACAATTCGCCGTTCAGCTCAATCCCGGTCGGTTGCCCAAATCCGAAATTCCGGATATAGCTCATGAACGTTTCATTCTGCATTTGCTCATAGCCCAGTTTGATGAAGGCCACGTTGCTCGACCGTTTCAGCCCTTCGAGATAGCTGATCTCTCCCCAGCCGATCCGATTGTAATCCCGCAGCGGCGAGCCGGCGACCGTGATGCTCCCCGACTTGTACGTATCGTTCGGGTTGAATATTCCCTCCTCCACAGCGGCCGCAAGGGTCGCGATCTTGAAAGTGGAGCCTGGCTCAATAAGGCCCTTGATCGCATAGTTGAAATCCGCGCCCTGCGGCGTCTCCCAATACACGTTCGGATTAAAATTCGGCAGCGTCGCCATTCCCAGAATTTCCATCGTGTTCGGGTCTGCGGCGATCGCCGTAATGCTCTTCGGCTCAGATTTACCGTAGGCGTCCTTAATCGCCTTCTCAATGTAATACTGGATCTCCGTATCGATCGTAAGCGCCACATTTTTGCCGTCTTGGGCGGGAACGTACTCGACCTCGCCGTCGGCCAGCTGCACGCGGTTTCCGTCCCGCTCATACTTGATTTTGCCGTCGGTGCCGCGCAAATATTTGTCCAGCGACAGCTCCAGGCCGTTGACGGCTTCGCCCGCTTTATTCAAATAACCGATCACATGAGACGCCAACGTATTTTTCGGATAATAGCGTTTCTGATCCTCGATCAAGTAAATGCCTACATCTTTTTCACCCGTCTGCTTCTGCAGCTGCTGTTTGAATGCTTCAACCCGGTCGGCGAGCTCCTTGTCGATTTTCCAGCCTTCGCTGCGAACCTCGCGCTGCCGGTAGAACTCGCCTTCCTTGGTTTTCTTGGTCACAATCTCCCGCAGTTCCGCTTTCGGCTTATTCAGCAGCAAGTTGAATTTGCCCACGATCTGGTCGGCAAGCCCCAGCTCATTGATGACCTTCGGATTGACGGCGACCGTGTAGCCCGCTATGTCCATCGCCAGTATATTGCCCTCACGGTCCGTAATCGTACCGCGGGCCGCCGGAATGGCTTCGGACGCGGTCCAAGCCTCCTTCGCCTTCTCATACCAGAAATCGGCGTTGGCAACCTGCACGAAATAAACGCGGCCGACCAAAACAAGAAATAGGAGGGTGACGAGCCCCCCTATAAACAGCGTGCGAAGCTTTATTCGTTTATTCACGGTATCACCCTATTCCTTCATGGCAGTCTGGCTGGAACGGCCCCCGAGCTCGACCGAAATAACCTCCTGATCGTTCGGGATCATGCCGAGCTCCTCCGCTTTGCGCTTGATCATGCCCGGATCGCTGAGCGTTTCGTATTTTCGCTGCAGCTCTTTCTGCTGCACGGAAAGCGTCTCGTATTTCTCGGTCAGCTGCTTGATTTGAAGATTCATCTGATAGATTTGCGCATATCGGAAAATGATGACGCCCGCCACCACCACACACATGACGACCGTGAACAAATAAAGCAGCTTCTCTTGAACGGGAAGCGATTTGCGGCGGACGACGACTCTTGTCTTCGTTTGGGCGGACGCTTGCCGCTGCTGCCGTTTTTGCGGTTGAACAGCCAAATTGCCGTGCATATAAGCCATGGATCAAGATTCCCCTTTCATTTGCGTGTCTGTATTGAGGTGATCGCCCGGCATGGCCGGGCATTCGTTTCGTTTGCCTTATCGGTCCGGCTGGCTCACAATTTTTCGGCGATTCGCAGCTTGGCCGAGCGGGAACGCGGGTTGGCCGCCAATTCCTCGGGGCCCGGCTCGATCGGCTTGCGGTTGACGAGCTTCAGAACGCCTTTCGCGCCGCATACGCACAGTGGAAAATCCGGCGGACAACTGCATTTTTCAACAAATTTCGCAAAAAGCTGCTTGCAAATCCTGTCCTCCAGGGAATGGAACGTGATGACCGACACCCTGCCGCCAGGGGCGAGACACCTGACTGCCTGCAGCAGCGCTTCCTCCTCCGCGCCGAGCTCATCGTTCACCGCAATGCGCAGCGCCTGGAACGACCGCTTCGCGGGATGGCCGCCCGTCCGCCTTGCGGCCGCGGGAATGCCGGCCTTGACCAGCTCCGCGAGCTCGCCGGTCGTCTCGATCGGCTTGCGCGCGCGGGCTTTGACGATTTCCTTGGCGATCCTGCGCGCGAACTTCTCTTCGCCGTAGCGGTCGAGAATGCGGGAAATCTCCCGTTCCTCCCATTCATTGACGATTTCGTCAGCGGTCAGCGAGCCCGTCCGGTCCATCCGCATGTCGAGCGGCGCATCGTGCTGGTAGCTGAAGCCGCGTTCGGCCTCGTCGAGCTGCGGGCTGGAGACCCCCAGATCGAACAGGATGCCGTCCACCTGCGGGATGCCGTCCCGCTCGGGTACGCCCGCTTCGCGCAGCGCTTCCTCCAAGTGCCTGAAATTGCTTTTGATCAACGTTACTTTATGTATGTAGGGGGCCAGCCGGATGCGCGCATTGTCGTGCGCCCAGTCGTCCTGATCGAGCGCAATCAGCCTTCCGTTATCCCCGAGCCGCGACGCGATAAGCTCGCTATGCCCCGCCCCGCCGAGCGTGCAGTCGACGTAAATGCCGTCAGGCTTGACCGACAAGCCGTCCACCGCTTCCTCCTTCAGCACCGTCACATGTTGAAACAATCGTCAGCCCTCCCGGTTTTTTCTGGTCCGATACGGGCCTGCTCTCAGAAGTTGAAATCGAAATCGACGAGCTTCTCGGCAATTTCATTGAAGGCTTCCTCAGACTGCCGGTTATAGCCCTCCCAAATCGCCTTGCTCCATACTTCCACCCGGTTGGATACGCCGATCACGACGCATTCCTTGTCCAACTTCGCATATTCGCACAGGTTGTTCGGCAAATTTACCCTTCCCTGTTTATCCAGCTCGCATTCCGTCGCCCCCGAGAAAAAGAAGCGCGAAAACGCGCGGGCGTCCGATTTCATCAGCGGCAGCGATTTAAGCTTTTGCTCCAAAACGCTCCACTCGCTCATCGGGTAGACGAACAGGCAGTTGTCCAAACCTCGGGTGACGATGAACTGCGGGCCAAGGTTTTCGCGGAACTTGGCGGGAACGATCAAACGGCCTTTTTCGTCGATGCTATGTTGATACTCACCCATGAACATCCGGCCGCTCCACCTCTCCCCCCAAATTACCCACTTCGCCCCACTTTTCACCACTTAGCTTGATTAATTCGCCACCTAAAATAAAATTCCTGCTCGATGAGCAGGAATTTTTGAAAATATTTTATGAGGTTAACGAGTGGATATTACTGCTAGTGGTACTGCTACTGGTACCACTACTGCCGCTGCTGTTGCTGTTGTGCCATGCGGACAAGAATATGCGCCAGCATATGGCGCTCTTCCTTCTGGCCTGCTTTCCAAAGCTCCTGCAGCAGCTTTTCCTCGCGGTTGCGCGGCTCTTCGTTGGCCGACAGGTAGTCCGCCACCTTTTCGGCCGTCATCGCCATTTGCTCCTCGCTCATCCCGAGCTTCTCGGCCAGCTCGATCCGCTTTGCCAGATACCGCTTGAAGCCCTCGAAGCTGCTCAAAATTTCTTCTTTTCTATCTTCGCCGATTTTATCCATCGCCTGCTCCACATTGCCCGTATTCACGGCCCCGTCCTTCTCCACCACATGGTTTTGCTCGTTCATTCGGAACGCCTCCTTCAAGTGTTAGATGCGACAACCATTTTTAACCGGTCAGGGCCGTTTTCAATCAGGAGGCGGGGAGGGCTTGCCGCTCATCCGGCGGAAGTGGGGGTTGGTGGAGGCGTTCGCGCGCGCTAGCGGCATGCCGTGCCGCTAGCGGAACGTTTCCGCGCATTCGGCACCGATTAGCGGCATCGCGTGCCGCTAACCAAACCGAGGCGAGGACCGTGGGGGATTTCGCCCAATGCGCCGCCCGCACACAAAAAACGCAGCGGCGTCGAAATCGACGCCGCTGCGGCATACAACATACTTTCGATATTAATGCTCTTGCCAGCTGTCCAGGTACGACTTCTGCTCGTCGGACAGCCGGTCGATGCCGGTGCCGAGCGACTCCAGCTTGAAGCGCGCCACCTGCTCATCCAGCTCGTATGGCACGTTGACGACGCGGTTGCCGATCGCCCGGTGTTGCTCATTCACAAATTTAAGCGACATCGCCTGCAGGGCGAACGTCATGTCCATAATTTCCGCCGGGTGTCCGTCGCCCGCGGCAAGGTTCACCAGACGTCCCTCCGCCAGCAGGTAAATGCTGCGGCCGTCCTTCAGCTTGTACTCCTCAATGTTGCGGCGAACCGTACGCTTTCCGGCCGACATCGCCTCAAGCTCCGGCTTGTTGACCTCGACATCGAAATGGCCGGCGTTGGACAGAATCGCGCCGTCCTTCATCACGGCGTAATGCTCGCTGCGGATGACATCCCGGTTGCCCGTCACCGTCACGAAGAAATCGCCCAGCTTCGCCGCTTCCAGCATCGGCATGACGGCAAAGCCGTCCATGTACGCCTCGACCGCTTTGATCGCATCGATCTCGGTGACGATGACGTTCGCCCCGAGCCCTTTTGCCCGCATCGCCACGCCTTTGCCGCACCAGCCGTAGCCGACGACGACGACGGTTTTGCCGGCAACGACCAAATTGGTCGTCCGGTTGATGCCGTCCCATACCGATTGACCCGTGCCGTAACGGTTGTCGAACAGGTATTTGCAGAACGCATCGTTGACCGCCACCATCGGGAACTTGAGGGTGCCGTCCTTCTCCATCGCCTTCAGGCGCAAAATGCCGGTTGTCGTCTCCTCGGCGCCGCCGCGCACATTGGCCAGCAAATCCCGGCGCTCGCTGTGCAGAATCGTCACCAGGTCGCCGCCGTCGTCGATAATCAGATCCGGCTTCGTTTCCAAAGCTTTCACCAGCAGCTCCTTGTATTCCTGCGGGGACGGATTGTATTTCGCGAACACGGTAATCCCGTCCTCCACAAGCGCCGCGCACACATCATCCTGCGTGGAGAGGGGGTTGCTGCCGGTAATCGTCACTTCCGCCCCGCCGGCCGCCACGACCTTCGCCAAATACGCCGTCTTGGCCTCCAGATGGAGCGAGATTGCAACCTTCAGCCCTTTAAAAGGCTGCTCCTTCTCGAACTGGGCGCGAATCCGGTTCAGAACCGGCATGTGGGCCTGCACCCAGTCGATTTTCAAATGTCCTTCGGGCGCCAGGCTCATATCGGCAACGATGCTTTTATCTTTAACGCTCATCGTATAACTCCTCCTCTACTATAAGTGAATGATATAGTGTCCGCCGGACCGGCTGCACGGTACCGCGAGCAGGCTGTCAAGCCAATGGCTCCCGTACCGGTTCCACATCGATGCGTAATTGATGACGCGCTCCTGCGGCTTGCCGTCGGGCCTCAGCCATACCGCAACCCGGTCGAAGCGTCTCAGCTCGGCCTCGAAGCGCAAACGGTGCGCATCCTTGGCCTTCGCGCGCAGAAACCGGACCTGTTCCACGATTTTCCGCCTGTTCTTCTCGCCGATGTCCGCAAGCCCCGCCTCGATCGCCGGCAGCGCCTGCAGCAGCGGCTCGTACAGGTCCGCGATCCGGCGCTCCGTCTCCTCGAAAAGCTCGTCGAGCGACAGCGTATCCCGCTCATCCAGCCATGCCTGCTTGCGCTCGTCGAAACGGTTCCGGACGTCGTCGAACGAAAGCCCGTAAACGTCCATATACTTCCGGATCCCGTCGTCCGTCACCGTATAGGAGGTGCGCGGCAGCACGATCGGCATCGCCATGCCCAGCGATCTGAAAGCTTCCCCGAGCTGGGCCCAATACGCGATTTCCGCCGGGCCTACCACGGTCGCCAGAACGGGCAGCACATAATCCTGCATCAAGGGACGCGTCAGCACATTGTTGCTGAACAGCTCGGGCGTTTCCGCGGCCAACGCCAATAACGCAGGCTGCGAAACGGCGAACGTCTCTTTCCGGTCGGTGAACATGCCGCCGTCCTTACGATACAACAAAACGCGCTCGCCCTCGAGCCGGCCCGCGTTCGGGTCGATCGCCGGGTCGCGATAAACGAACAGATTCGCGCAGCCCGGCTGCGGCTCCACCTGCAGCGCATAGCCGAGCTCCGACAAGCCGGAAGAGCCTGAAGCATACGCCCGTTCAAGCTCTTCCCCTTTCTCCAGCATGCGGATGAACATCGGCGCTTCCAGCCGGCGGAGCGCCGGATCGTCCGCATCCATCAGCACAAGCCCTTCCTTCGCGAACAGGGAAGCCATGATGCGCGCGAACAGCTCTGTCAATGTATCGGATGCAGACGCGGCAAGCTTAAGGCTTTCCAGCAGTTCCGGCTTGAATTCGGTGTCCGGCAGGCTGTCCGCCAGCTCGTCAAGCACGGCGCTCCATGTGCCCGGATCCAGCTTCGTGCGGCTTACCGAAGTTTTCGGCCGGCCTTCGCGGCCCACGGCTAGCTTCTTGAGGACGCTGCCTGCCGTCACGAGGCAGGCATGGTTCGCCTCGTCCCAATCGTGATCCTCACCGGCGATCCAGAACACCGGCACGACCTTGCAGCCGACTTCCTTCTCGGCCCATTTCGCCGCGTTGACAACGGACACCGCTTTATGGATTACCATAACCGGACCGGTCAACAGCCCCGCCTGCTGACCCCCGACGACAGCGAACGCCCCCGTGCCGAGCGCCTCGACATTGGCCTTCGTCGCCGCGGAAGCGCCGGCTTTGCGGTTGAAGGCAGCCAGCGCTTCCGCAACCTGCCGGCGTTCCGCCCGGAGCGATTCGCTGCGGCGCAGCCAATCGGCCCGCGCTCGCCAGTCCCCGGCCGCTTCCGGGTGGCTGCCGAACAGCCCGGCAAGCCGGCCGTCGGAACGCTTGACATAAGCGTCCGTAACCGGGTAGCCGCTCGGCATATCGACGTGTTCTACATTCATGGTGCGGCCTGCCCCTCCTGTTAACGCTAAACCAAAAATTTTCGCGCCTGAGTCAAATCGCCAATCGTGATTGCTGAAGCGCAAACTTCACTTCAATCATCATAACTTATCCTTTCTGAAATGGTCAAAAAAAACCTCCGGCAGGAGGTTTTTTGCAGGCGTTGCCGCCTGTGTCGGGCTTTGGGCTTATGTATGCACCGGGCCCGGCAGCCGGGTATCAGGCTTGCCAAAGCGACTGGCCGACCGCAATCGCCATAAACAGCACATAGAACAGGCCCATCACGAAAAAGCCGAGCCGCCAAACCGCGCGCACGATGCGCGCGACGTTAACGCCGCCCCGCTTCCGGTATTGCAGATTGCCGAGCAGCCCCGCGCCGAGCAGCAGCACGAGCAATATCCCATAAAAGCCGAAAGAGCTGCCGAAAATCCGGTTGAACAATACCGCCACGGAGCCGATCAGCAGCGGGGTCGTCACATCCATGGCCAGTCGGAAGGCTCGCTTCTTGTCCTTGGCGTAAGCCGAATAGCCGACATAAACAAGTACGAACGGCACGATCGGCACGACCGCCATGTAAGCATACAACTGGGTTACGCTATTCCAAAGCGCTGCCACGTCCGACCCCTCCGTCCCGTCACTTCATATCCGACACATCCAACGCGCCGATCAACTCCACAAGCGCCGCATTGAGAGGCGCGGATACTCCCAAACGTTCCGCCAATGCCGCAACCCCGCCGTTGATGGCCGCGATCTCCGTCCTGCGGCCGTCCTCAACGTCCTTTCGCATGGAGGAAAGGTTGTCCGCCGTTCGGCGGCATACGTCCAGCAGCTGAAGCCATTCGCCGCCGCTCTCCCGCATGCCGGCGCGAATCATCACCGTCAGCGTTTCCGCGTGTACCGCCCGCATGAGCGCAAGCCGGGCCGGATCGTCCGGAAGCTCTCCGTTCCGGACGCCGAACAAGGCGGTAAGCGGGTTGATCACCGCATTGACCAGCAATTTCCTGTAGACGCGAGTTAAGATGTCTTTCGACACAAACGCCTTTATTCCTGCTTTTCGCAGGGCTTCCACTAACATTTTTTGCTCTTCCCCATCGGCCGCAGGTCCCATATGAAGCTCGCCGTCCCCCGTATGCGCCGCCGTCCGCTCGTCGATGCGCAGCCCGCCTTCGTTCGTGACCCCTTGCACGAGCGGAACGTCAGGCAGCTCCTCCCGCAGCCTCTCCATATGGCCGATCCCGTTCTGCAGGCACAGGACGGCAAGAGGAGCCCGGCCGCCCGCTCCCGCCAGTTCGCCGATCAGCCTGACCGTATGGCCGTCCGCCAGGTGGGTTTGCTTGACGGTGAGGATAACCCAGTCGCCCGGCTCCGATCCGATTCGCTCCGGCTGCCGCAGCGGCAGCTCCGCGCAGGCTGCCTGCACGCCGCGCACAACCGAAGCCCCGTCCTTGTCCCGAAACGAAATGCCTTGGCTCGCGATCAGCCGCGCCTGTCTTTCCGTGCGCGTCCAGAGCCGGACGTCCGCTCCGCTGCGGGCCAGCCGCGCCGCCATGGACAGGCCGATCGCTCCCCCGCCGACGATGTTCACCTTCATGCCCGCGACCTCCGTTCCCCAACTTGTCGCTTCCATTGTAGCAAACCTTTTCAAACGGAAAAAGACACGCTCACCGCGCAGCTCCATGCGCATGGCGTGTCTCCCTGGATATGCCTGGTCCGCCCGGAACAGTCGGCTATTCGATCCGTTCCAGATTGCCGTTGGCATCCATTTTGAAGCGCGTTTTCGCTTCCTCTTCCTCATCCAGCACGGCAAGCCGTCTGGCCCGGTCCATAATCTGAATGAGCGTCTTGTAATCGTCGTTGACAGTCCGGTAGTCCGTCTGGGCGCTGTTGACCTCCCGGGAAAGCCGCTCGTTCTCCACGCGCAGGTCGAACATTTCTTCGTCCTTTTCTTTCAATTCCTTCTCCAATGCTTTGATCTGGCGGCTGATGTCCTGGTAGGCGTTCCGCCATTGCCGGAGAAACCGGATCACGGCGTCCATGGTGAGCGTTTCCTCGCCCGCGATCTCGGGGTGATAGGCTCTCTCCTCGGCGTCGTGGGTCATTGAAGAAACCTGGGGCGCCGCCGCCGACTTCTTCATATAATTGCGCTTCTGGCGCTGCTGTTTCGCCAGCATGATCGCTTCCTCGTAACGTTTGCGGACGCAGCTGTTCCACCGAAAGCCGCAAGCGGCGGACGTGCGTCCGATCCGCTCGCCGACCTCCTCGAATGCCGCCAGCTGCGTGCTTCCTTCCCGGATATGCCGAAGCGTCACTTCGGCCAGCATGAGATCGTCATCCGGGCTCCACGCATCTTGTCTGACTGCTGTCATGCACTGATAACCTCCTAACGTAAAGGCGCTTACTTTATCACTATGCCCGTGGTAGAGTTCATAGAATCTATCGGATACTAAAATGTATGTCCATTTTCCGGAGGGCTCATACATCGGATCGGGCAAAAAGGGAATAATCAATCGGGGAGACCGCGGGGCCGCCAAAAAAATCGCCGTTTCGCACGCTTTAAGGTTTACACCGGACAACCCGCGAGGGTATAATGTTACTGTCAAAAAAATGAACGTGATGTACGAGAGAGGGGGATGGAAGCATGGCACGGATGTATCGGGTACTCGGGTTTTGGACCTTGGTCATCGCGCTGATGGCTTTTGCGCGCGAGCTGACCGAGATGTCGCTATTGTTCTTTTTCCAAACCGCCGTGTTCTTCCTGTTGGGTTACTTGAATTTCTCGGAACGCACATACATATTGATGTTCTGGGGCTATATGATCCTGTCGTTTCTTGGCTTCACCTACTGGTCCGTCTTCAAGATGGGCCTTCCGTTCTAACACCGCGGCACAACAAAACCCAGCCTCTCTTTTCCCGAGGGCTGGGTTTTTTCATTTGGCAAGCACCATCACCTTGAAGCTCTCGCTCATTCCGTCGCTCAGCAGCAGCTGGCGAATCGCGCGGTTGCGCCGCGCGGCCTCTCCGAAAGGGTTCGGGTCCCGATGGTCCCGGAGCTCCTGCAGCACGCCGTTATCGACCAGAAACCGCTTTTGCGTCGAGTACGAGGCGACCCGCCAGCCCGCCGCCTCCGCCGTCTTCCGAACGGAACTGAAATTGACGTGGGCCGTCATATCCTGCTCCCCGATATGGACGTAGGGATCGTCGTGGGCCGTATGGTTGCGGTAGCAGAGCAGCGTTCCGCGCATCCTGTGAGGCGCGTACAGCTCACCCGCGCAATCCCCATAGTCGATGAGAATGATCCGCCCGCCCGGCAGCATGCGGCAGAGCTCGTCCAGCCACGCTTCCGCATCCGGGCTCCATTCCGCCTCCTGCCCTTCCGCCAGCCTGACGCCGTGCGCCCTCGAAGCGAAACCGTCCGCGTATTCGGAATGCTCCAGCAAACAGTCGCGGAACCGCCCTTCCGCTTCATCGTAGAACGTACCGATTTCGCGGAGCACGCCGTTCAGGCGTTTGAAGCGGCGCACGGGGAAAGCATCGAGCAGCTCGTTCGCGACAACGACGCAAGGGCCGGCGGCCGAAAGCTCTTCCTCCGCAAGCTCCGGCGCAAGGAACCGAACCTGTTCCCCGAACCCCGCCTCGGCGGCTGCGCGCCGCGCCGCTTGCCGATGGCCCGGATTCGCGTCCACCATCCGGTAACGGACCGGTTCCGCCCGTTCCATCTCCGGCATCGCCGACCATTTCGCCAGCATCTGCAAGCCGAGCCTGCCGGTTCCCGCCCCCCATTCATACACCAGCCGCGGAACGCCGGCGGCAAATGCGTCCCGCGCCATATAGGCCGCGAGTACATCTCCCATAACCGTCCCGATGCCCGAGCTTGTGTAGAAGTCGCCTTCCTTGCCGATCCGCACCCGACCGCTCCGGTAATAGCCCAGCCGCTCGTCGTACAGGCAAGCCGCCATGAAATCCCGGAACGGGATGCCGCGAACCTTCTTGCGGGTGCCCGCTTCCGGCACCCATGCGTCCCGGCCCTCGGCCGCAATCCGCCCGGTCAGCCTAAGCTCCAATTCATTTCCCTCTTGCATTCCTGTGCCTCCCGCCTTTTTCGATCCGCCGGAGAGGGACAAAACGTCCCCTTTGCGATTATAATGAGAGCTGTCCGAGCATACATTTATCCATAGTCCGCAAATGCAGCGAAAGGAGCCGATCGCATGCCGAAACGATGCCGCAAGGCAGTCTTCTGGATATGTATCGTCCTGCTGGCGTTCCAGCTGCAGAAGCCGGCGCCTCTATCCGCCGAAGCGGCGGCGCCGATCAATGGCGAAGCGTTGCGCGAGCTGCTGGAGAAAAGCCTGTCCGTCACCGAGATTGACAAGGAAATCGGCCGTATTGCCGCCCAAAAGGCGAAGGCCGCCGAAGGCATTGCCGGGCTTAACGCCGCAATCGCCCGCAGCGAAGCCGCTCTGGAGCGGCAGCAGGAGAAAGCCGGAGCCGTGCTGCGCGCTTATTATACCGGTGAAAGGGACATGCTCCTGGCCGCCGTATGGTCGTTCGACAGCCTGCCCGACCTTTTCGCCATGCTCGATTATTTGGATGTCATCCTGTCCAACGACAAGCATACCTTGGACCGCTATCGGAAGCAATACCGCGATTTGCAGGCAGAGCGCACCGGTCTGGAGGGCGAAGAGCGACGTTTGGCCGACATTGAACGCAGCCTGCTCTCCCAGCGGGAGAGGCTGATCCGGCTGCAGAGCGAAATCGACGGCACGATTGCCGCTAGCGGCGACGAAGAACGGCTGCGCGTCCTGATTCAGGAGCTCGTCGCCTATTGGGAGGCAACGGGTCTGGAGGAGGTCAGGCGTTATTTCCGGGCGCTAGGCGACGCGATGCGCGAGCTGCCGGCATGGTTGAATGCCAATAAGGGCCTGCTCGAAGTCGACGGCTTTAACTATACGCTCCGCTTGCCCCAGGAAGAGCTGAACCGGTTCCTCCGGGAACAGAATGCGATCTTCGAGGATTTCGAATTCCGGTTCAAAGAAGGAAGCATTATTGCCCAAGGCCGGCGCGACGGAATTGAGGTCGACTTGTCGGGCCAATACACGCTGGAGGATGAGCCGGTAAACGCCATCCGCTTCCGCACGGATCTGCTGAAATTCAACGGGTTGGCCCTTCCCGATACGACGCGCAGGCAACTGGAGCGCGAATTCGATCTTAACTTTTATCCGCAAAAGCTGGTCCCCTTCGTCAAGGCGACTTCCGTGGAAATCGAGGACGGGGCCATGACGGTGAAGTTGAAGGTTAATTTAAAGTAGAGCCGCAGCAGCTGAGTGCGCAAATACTCTCATTATGCAAGCAAAACTAACAGAAGGAAGTCCAAACTAACAGAAGGAAATCCAAGTCAACTGAGGACACTCAGTCTAACCAAAGGGAAAGTTAATCTATCCGATCGGAGGCGGGGAAAGATGAAAAAAGTGCATGGGATGGAGCTGCGGCTGCCGGAAGGCAAGCTGCCCGGCTTTTATGCGCAAATCGTGAAGAAACTGGCGGAGACGAACGCGCTGGCCGACCGCGACCGGTCGCTGCTTTTTGTCTATGAAGAAGGCCGCGAAGCGGTTGAACAACTGCTCGACCACTACAAGGTGCCGGCGGATACGGGCCCATGGCTGCTGCTCGGCGCCAAAGAGGAAGGCTGGGAGCTTGCGCGCTCCTGGACCGACTATGGCGTGGAAACCCGATCGGGCAATCTGTTTCTCGATCTGTCGCTCGCCAAGCTGATCTCTCTTGAAACGGGCGCCCGCGATGATGCGGAGCCCGCCCAGGCTGCCCGGCAGCTCAAAGAGCACACCGCTGCCTTTAAGCCGGCGGGCGGCGGCTCCGGGACGCTGTTCGCCGTCGACCGCCAACTGGACGAGCTCGCCGGGCGCATAGCGAAGGCTTACCGCTGCGTCGCCGTCGACCGCGATAAGCCCCAATAAGATTGTATCTGACTCTCATGATGCCGGTGTCGGTAAAAAGCTACAACAGATCGGCCGCGAGCTGCGCAAGCTTGGAGCGCTCGCCTTTCTCGAGAGTGATGTGGCCGCTCAAGCTTTCGCGCTTGAACCGCTCGACGATATACGTCAGCCCGTTGCTGACCGAGTCCAGATACGGATGGTCGATTTGCTCCGGATCGCCGAGCAGGACGATTTTGCTGCCCTCGCCGACGCGCGATACGATCGTTTTCACCTCATGCTTGGATAAGTTCTGCGCTTCGTCGATGATGATGAACTGGCCGGGGATCGAACGCCCGCGAATGTAAGTCAGCGCCTCGACCTGGATGCTGCCGAGTCCCATCAGGATTTTGTCGATGTCGCCGGCTTTTTTCGTGTCGAACAGAAACTCGAGGTTATCATAGATCGGCTGCATCCACGGCCGCAGCTTCTCGTCCTTTTCCCCTGGCAAATACCCGATGTCCTTGCCCATCGGCACGACCGGCCTTGCAATCAGCAGCTTCTTATATTTATGCTCATCCTCCACCTTCATAAGGGCGGCGGCAAGCGCAAGCAGCGTTTTGCCCGTGCCCGCCTTGCCGGAAAGCGTGACAAGCGGAATGTCGTCGTTTAGCAGCAGCTCCAGCGCCATCCGCTGCTGTGCGTTGCGCGCCGTTATCCCCCACACCGGATCGTTGCTCATATAGAGCGGCTCCAGCTTCATGCCGTCCGCCGATACCTTGAGCAGGGCCGACTTGGAGGTGCCCATCTCATCGCGCAGGATAACGAACTCGTTCGGCAGCAGCGATGACGCTGCGGGCAGCAATTTCACCGCCAGGAACCGGTACGTATAAAATTCGTCGATTACCGAAGGATGGACGTGCATATGGATATAACCCGCGTAAATGTCCGACGGCGCAACGGTTCTGTCCGAAAGATAGTCCTGGGCGGGCAGCCCGAACACGTCCGCCTTTACCCGCACGAGAACGTCCTTGCTGACCAGAATAACCCGTTTCGGCGTCTCCTTCTCCGCCTCCTCCAGCAAATAATTCAGCGCCACGGCGAGAATCCGGTTATCGTTCGACATTTCGCCGAACATTTCCTGAACGCGCAGGAAGCTGCGGTGGTTGATCTCCACCTTCAGCAAGCCTCCGCCTTGGAGCGTTATCCCCTCATGAAGATGACCTTCGTCTCTTAATCCGTCCAGCAAGCGGGAGATGTGCCGCGCATTGCGGCCGAGCTCGTCGGCGAGCCTCTTCTTCGAGTCGATCTCTTCCAACACCACGGCAGGTATGATGACCTCATTGTCCTCGAATGCGAAGATCGCCTGCGGATCGTGGAGCAGCACATTGGTGTCGAGCACGAATATTTTTTTCATCGTGGAAACCTCCCGGCGTCGGAATATTCAGGTTTTTTTGTGTACATAACACCGTTTCATTACGGTCAAGCTAAGGACGATACTTGATTTGTGACTGAAAGGAAGGTGGCGATATGATGAAATGGGCCGTCTGGATGCTGGCCGTTTGCCTGCTCGCAGGCTGCGGGGCCGGCGCCCGTAACGAGACATCACCCTCTCCGCAAAATAATCCGGGCGTTACCGCCCAACAAACCGCGCCGCAGAAAAAGAAAATCGGCGACCCAAACGCCGTTGCCGCTCATCTGGAATCGCTCGCGACCGGCATTGCCGGCGTCAAGGACGCGCGCTGCGTTGTCATCGGCAATACCGCCGTCGTGGGGATCGACGTGGACGAACGATTGGATCGCGGCCGTGTCGGAACGATCAAATATTCCGTGGCCGAAGCGTTGCGCCACGATCCGTACGGCGTCAACGCTTTTGTAACCGCCGATATGGATTTGGCGGCCCGCATCCGCGAAATGCGCGCCGACATCGACAAGGGACGGCCGGCCGCGGGCTTCGCGGAGGAGATGTCGGACATTATCGGCCGCATCATTCCGCAATTGCCGCGTGACGCCTCCCCCGGCGATGACGGCGAAACCGGACAATCCTGAATGCCCCTTAAACAGACAAAAAGCCTAGTGATGGCATCACTAGGCTTTTTTCATCGCCGCAAACACTTGTCCGTCAAGCTTGTCTGCGGCGCGTTTGTCATACGTTTTCTCATATTCGGGAGCAACCGTTACGCGAGCGCCGTAAAACATGGCGTCCCGAACCGCGGAAACCGCGATGTCGAAGCATACGAGCTTGAACGGCACGCCCTCCAGCGATTCCGCCACGATCGCCGCGCGGCCGTAGACCGCGTGCACCGTACCGGAGCCGAACAGCGTTGCGCAGACGGCGGGATTGGCCGCCAAATTCGCAACCAGTCTGGAGCGTCCGTCAACCGCAAAGCGGATACGGCCCGGGTCGACGGCATAAACCCACGAGATCGCGTTCGACGTCGGGCTGCCGCTCTCGGCGTCGATGGTGTGCAGAAGGACGAACGATTCGCTTTGCAGCTGGTTGAACAAGGCTTCGGATAGTGCGGTATTCGGTTCGGTCATCCGCATGACCTCCTCGCAAGCAGGACTGGGTGGTTATGGTTTCCATTATAGCACAACGCGCCGGGATGTTCCACCGTCACTCGGCCAGTTTGGCCCTGAGCGCCGCTTTGGCTTCGGAAAGCTTCGTCTCGTCCGGATAGACGTACGGGCTGCGCCAGGTGCCTTCCAACGGAATGAACTGGATATTCTCCTTGCCGATCCCGAAATAGGTCGTCATTAAAGCTTCGATTTCCTTGGAAGGCATATCCATCGTCATATTGTTCCCGACCGCTTCGATGACCGAACCGAGCTTGGCCACGCCACCGAGCGATTTCATCTTGTCCGTGAGCGCTCCGAGCACCTGGCTCTGTCGCTGGTTCCGCTCGAAGTCGCTCGATTCCCCGGTACCGTTGTTCGATTTGCGGTAACGGACGAAATCGAGCGCCTGATTGCCGTCTAGCTCCTGAAAGCCGGCCTTCAAGTCAATATCGGTTCCGTCCGCGGTGTCCCGGTAACGCATATCCATATCGACGTTAACCTCGACGCCGCCGAGCGCGTCAACAACGTCGGAGAACCCTTTGAAGTTGATGACCGCCGAGTATTGGATCGGAATGTCGAAGTACTGCCCGAACATTTCCTTCATTTCGTTGCGGGCTTCGGTCTCCGCCGCGATCCCTTCAAGTCCGTCTTTCTCTCGGGCGGCGCTCAGGAACCGGCTGTAATATTGATTGGCCTTGCGGGAGCTGAAGCCGTCCAGCTCGATCCGCGTATCGCGCGGAATCGACACGACGACCGCCGATTTCGTCTCGGGATTGAACGCCGCCACCATCAGGACGTCCGTATTCATGCTGCCGGTTTCTTTGCGGTTATCCAGCCCGAGCAGCAGCATCGCGGTCGGTTTCACCTTGACGGACTGATCCTGCGGCACAACGGTTACCTCGCCGTTGTTGTTATCCGTGCTCATATCCGTAATGGCGCCCTTCGTCTCAAAAAACAAATACGCAAGAAACCCGGCAGCCGCAAGCAAGACGAGAAAAAATAAAATAAAGAAAAACCGCCCCCACCGGAAACGGCGTCCATTGGCAGGCGCGGTGTACGCCTGCCTGGAAGCCCCCCGCGGAGGCAAATTCGTACCAGAGTTCATGATTCCACCTTCACTGTCCGTTGTATTTCGGGTTGGACGCGATATCGGCCAGCAGCTGTTCGCCGGCTTCCCTCGGAATGAATTGCGTCTTCGTGCGGCCTTCCCGCTCGTATTTCACATGAATCATCGTAGCGTCAACCTTCGCGATGGCGACCGACGTCACACCGTGGTCCTCCGTTAGAATCTGCAGGAAAAAATCACGCGTCTCCACCGCCGCGTTATCGTCCGGCCTGCCGTCCACGACAATTTGAATTTGCAGCCAGTTGAACAGCGCGTCCTCGAACCGCATGCCGCTCCTCCTTAATTGCCGCCCGCGTCATGGCCGGCGTCGCTTTCGCGGCCGGCCTTGCCGGCGGATTTGCCCTTCCACTTGTCGTAAAGCTGGCGGCCGCGCAGCATGAGCATCATCGCGACGGCCACCGCCATACTTTGGATGATCGGCAGCTTGTCGATCTGCAGCACGAGCAGCACCAGGCTGCCGACCGCCATCAGAACGTGCACCAGCACTTCTTTCAAGATCGGCAGACGCTGCCGGGCGCGAAATACTTTATTGAAAATGTAAATGGTGAACCCCAGTATCAGAAAATAGGAAACGACCGGCTGTTCGCTCAGCCATTGCTGCACCGGAACCCGCCTCCCCGTCTATACGCCGGCTTGCGCCATTTTGCGGTGCTTCTCCGCGCGTTCGCGCTCGCTCTTGTTGAGGATCTTCTTGCGCAGGCGGATCGACTTCGGCGTAATTTCGCAGTACTCGTCGTCGTTCAAATATTCGAGCGCCGCTTCCAGCGTGAAAATGATCGGCGTCTTCATCTTGACGGTGTCTTCCTTCGTTGCGGAACGAACGTTGGTCAGCGCCTTCTCCTTGCATATATTGACGATGATGTCGTTGTCGCGGTTGTGTTCGCCGACGATCATGCCTTCGTAAATTTCCGTGCCGGGCTCCAGGAACAGGACGCCGCGGTCCTCGACGGACATCATGCCGTAGAAGGTCGATTTGCCCGTTTCGCTGGAGACCAGCACGCCTTGACGGCGTCCGCCGACGCCGCTCCCCGCGAGCGGACCGTAGCTGTCGAACGCATGGTTCATCACGCCGTAGCCGCGGGTCAGCGTCAGGAAATGCGTGCGGTAGCCGATCAGTCCGCGCGCCGGGATGATGAACTCCAGACGCACCTGGCCGGTGCCGTTGTTGACCATGTTGACCATCTCGGCCTTGCGCGTGCCGAGGCTCTCCATAACCGCGCCCATGCTTTCCTCAGGCACGTCGATGACCAGTCTCTCGTACGGCTCTACCTTGCTGCCGTTCTCTTCCTTGATGATGACCTCCGGCTTGGAAACCTGAAGCTCATAGCCTTCGCGGCGCATGTTCTCGATCAGGATGCCGAGATGCAGCTCGCCCCGGCCGGATACGACGAACGCGTCCGGGCTGTCCGTCTCGTCGACGCGCAGCGCCACGTCCGTCTCCAGCTCCGACATCAGACGCTCCCGCAGCTTGCGGGACGTAACCCACTTGCCTTCACGGCCTGCGAACGGGCTGTTGTTGACGAGGAACGTCATCTGCAGCGTCGGCTCGTCGATCTTCAGCACCGGCAATGCTTCCGGGTTCGCCGGATCGGCGATCGTCTCGCCGATGTTGATCTCTTTAATGCCTGCGATCGCGACGATATCGCCCGCGCCCGCTTCGGCCACCTCAATCCGCTTCAGGCCCTGAAAGCCGAACAGCTTCTCGATGCGCGCCTGCTTCGTGCCGCCTTCGCGCGTCATGACGGCGACCGACTGGCCCTGCCTGATGACGCCGCGATTAACCCGGCCGATCGCGATCCGGCCCAAATATTCGTTGTAATCCATCAGCGTGACGAGGAACTGCAGAGGCGCGTCGACATTTTCCGTAGGGGACGGGATATGGCTGACGATCGTTTCATACAGCGCCTGCATGTTCTCATCCTGCTTGTCGGCGTCCAGGCTGGACGTTCCCATAAGCGCCGATGCGTACACGACGGGGAACTCCAGCTGCTCGTCGTTCGCGCCCAGTTCGATGAACAGGTCCAGCACCTCGTCGACGACTTCCGCCGGACGGGCGTTGGGACGGTCGATCTTGTTCAGGACGACGATCGGCGTAAGGTTATGCTCGAGCGCCTTGCGGAGAACGAATTTCGTCTGGGGCATACAGCCCTCGAACGCGTCGACGACCAGCAGCACGCCGTCCACCATTTTCATGATCCGTTCGACTTCGCCGCCGAAATCGGCATGGCCAGGGGTATCGACGATATTGATCAAATAGTCTTTATACGTTATGGCCGTATTCTTCGCGAGTATGGTGATGCCGCGCTCCCGCTCCAGATCGTTGGAGTCCATGGCGCGCTCTTGCACGAGTTCATTGTCGCGGTACGTGCCGGATTGTTGAAGCAGCTTGTCCACGAGCGTCGTTTTGCCGTGGTCGACGTGCGCGATAATCGCGATGTTGCGGATGTTTTCTCTTGCCAGCATGGTAAAAGGTATTTCCTTTCTCTAATGGGTTTTCTGTTATCGAAAAACGTTAAGGACCTTGAGACTTGAAACGAACGGGAGGCATTCGGTTCGTCACCAGCGGTGGCGGCGGCCGAACGCGAGCCAGGCGCCGAGCGCGATCAGCGCGACTGCGATAAAATACACGCCTCCATTCCAGAGCAGCATCATCCCGAAGAACGCCAGCGCAACGACGGCCAGTACCATAGCGGCGACCTGCGCGCCGCGCGGTTTCGACATGTCGAACAAAAAATATTCATACAGCCCGATGGCCACCCCCAGAATGAAAACCGGCCACAGATAGCGCATGCTGCCCCAGCCCGCGATGTTGCCGAAAAGGAACAGCAGCCCATACGTCGACAGGATGCCGGCCGGCACCAATACGGCGGAAGGCAGCATGCGGCCGAAGAAGAACACATGCAGCAGCACGCCCGGAATCAGGATCAAGAGCGGCCAGAACAGATTGCCGATAAAGCTGAAAACACCGAGCTTTCCGAGCAAAATAACGACGCCGGCCGCCAATATGAGGATGCCGACGGAATATTGGTTTCTTGACATCTGTCTCCCCCGCTCACACCGTCCGCTCGCTGACAGACGAACGTCAACAAACGCCGTCGCACGTCCCAAGGCGATGATCTCAGACGAAAGACGACATGTTTTTCTTTCTCTAGTTTAAAGGAACTGCATCTAAAAAACCAGTCATATCGAAAAAAAGAGCGCCTGAAGGCGTTACGCCCGGCGCCATAACAGGTAAATAACGATTACGAGCGGAATGGACAGCACGGGTATGGCCTCCGACGCGGCCGGCAAGCCGGCGAACAAAGGGCGCAGGCCGGGGTCGTGCACGAGCATTTTGCCCGCCGCGAAGCCGAGCAAGCCGGCTCCGGCGAATACAAGCTGAGGCAGACGATGAAGAAGCGAGCCGACCAGCTTGCTGCCCCAAATAATTAAGGGAATGCTAAGCACGATTCCGAGCACGATAAGAACAGGCTCGCCGTCCGCAACCGCCGCGATCGCCAGCACGTTGTCCAGGCTCATCACGAAATCGGCGGCGACGATCGTCCGGACGGCGGAAGCGAGCGTGGCGGATTTTCGGATTTTCGGCCCTTCCGCGTGCGTGCTCGAATCAAGCAGCAGCTGGACCGCTATGGCATACAGCATGACCGAACCGGCCGCCTGCAGATACGGAACCCGGAGCAGCGCAACGGCCGCGAGCGTCAGCGCGCAGCGGAGAGCGATAGCGGCAAAAGCGCCCCACCAAATCGCCCGCCGGCGCTGATGGGCGGGCAAATTCTGGCTTGCCATGGCGATCACGACCGCGTTATCGCCGCTGAGCAGCACATTAATCAGCATGATTTCCACAAAGGTGACGAGACTTTCCAACGCGCTCTCCCTCCTCGTTAGACAAATGTATGTCCGACGGGACGGGGATATGCTTGGCCGGCAACCTTGCCAAAGATTGTTGAATCCTATTATAATCGTCTGCGTATAAGAAGAGGTATGCGCAGAACACAACGGAGAGGGAGGACAAGCATGGATTTTTTTTCACCCGAATTTTGGACGGCTTTGGTGACCATCATCTTTATCGACCTTGTCTTGGCGGGTGACAATGCGATCGTCATCGGATTGGCGGCGCGCAACCTGCCGAAACAGCAGCAGAAATCGGCGATTCTTTGGGGGACCGCGGGCGCGGTCGGTATCCGCATCATCGCTACGGTGCTCGTCGTTTATCTCCTGAACGTGCCTTGGCTTATGCTCGTCGGCGGTCTTCTACTTCTGTGGATCGCCTACAAGCTGCTGGTGCAACAGGAAGGCGGGCACGACATCAAGGCGGGCAATACACTCTGGCAGTCAGTGCAGACGATCATCATCGCCGACGCGGCCATGGGCATCGATAACGTCATTGCGGTGGCGGGCGCGGCGGAAGGGGAACTGACGCTTGTCATTCTCGGCTTGCTGATCAGCATTCCGGTTGTCGTCTGGGGAAGCACGCTGTTCATCAAGCTGATCAACAGGTTTCCATGGATCGTATACCTCGGTTCCGCTGTTCTCGCCTATACGGCCGCCAAAATGATAACGAACGAGAAGAAGATGGCGTTTGTATTCGACAGCGGCGCCGTGAAATATTCCTTTGAGGCCGTCATGATCGTCGTCATTTTGCTGGCCGGCTATTGGAGCAACAAAGCGCGCGCCAATCGGCCCGCACCGCAAAAAAGCAGAGAATCCCACTAATCGGGATCTCTGCTTTTTTTGCTTGCCGGGTTGCCTATTCAGAACCACTCGTCCTTGCCCGCGCCCGTCAAACCCGCGCCCGCATCCTCCGGCGTCAGCTTTAACGTCTCCGTCCCCGCGATCGCCCGCTCCACCATCTCTCCGAGACCCGGAATATGGGACTCGACCGTCTCGATCACCCGAAGGTTCGGATTCGTTGTCGGCGACTGCGGCACGAACAGCGTACAGCAATCCTCATAAGGCAGGATCGACGTTTCATACGTTCCGATCCGATCCGCCAAGGCTATAATTTCCTGCTTGTCCATCATGACCAGCGGCCTGAGCAGCGGCAGATCGACGGTTCGCCCGATCACATTCATGCTGCCTAGCGTCTGGCTCGCGACTTGGCCCAAGCTGTCGCCGGTCACGATCGCAAGCGCGCCTTCACGCAGCGCGATGCGTTCCGCGATCCGCAGCATGGAGCGGCGCATGAGCGTAATGATCAGCCGGTCTTGCTTGGCCTGGGCGAACGAGGTCTGAATATCGGTAAAATGAACCAGGTGCAGCTTCAGCGGTCTCCCCGCAAACCGGGAAAGCCGCTTCGCAAGCTCGACGACCTTATCCTTCGCCTGCTCGCTCGTAAACGGATAGCTGTAAAAATGGACCGCCTCGATCTCCAGCCCCTTGCGCATCGCCGCCCAGCCGGCAACGGGGCTGTCGATGCCGCCCGAGAGCAGCAGCACGGCCTTGCCGTTCGTTCCATAAGGGAATCCGCCGGCGCCCGGCACGACATCGCTGTAAATGTACGTGTCCTTCGGATGGATCTCCACCCTTAGCTCCACGTCGGGACGCCGAACGTCCACCTTAAGCCCCGGGGTCGCGCGAAGCACATGCGAGCCCACCAGATGATTCATTTCCTGCGAATCGTGCGGAAAACCTTTCCACACCCTGCGCACCGACACCTTGAAGGTCCGTTCGGCGTCCGGGAACAGCCGCATGACTTGAAGCGCCCCTTCACGGATCGCTTCCAGCTCCGACTCGACCCGCTTGACCGGACTGAAAGACGAGATGCCGAACAAATCCTTCAGCCGCTCTGCGACGGCTTCGTAACACTCGCCGTTCAAAGCAACGTATATCCGGCCGTACGTCTTCGTAACCGTCAGCCGACCGAACGACCGCAGCGACGCCTGCACGTGGCGAAGCATCTGCGCCTCGAATCGCCCTCTGTTTTTGCCCTTGACCATATATTCGCCGAACCGGAGCAGCACCCTGTCAAACATCGCGTTCCGCACCTCTCTTTTCAAGCGGCTTGAGCTTCCGAACGACCGTCGCCAGCCGTTCCGTCAACAAGTCAATAGCCCGATCGTCGTGCTCGTCCCCCAGGCTGAGCCGTATACCGCCGGCTGCGCAGGCCCCCTCCCGTCCCATCGCAAGCAGGACGCGGCTCGGGTTGTCCTGCCTGGAGGAGCAGGCCGATTTCGTGGAGGCGACGACGCCGTGCTTTTCAAGCAAATGAATCGCGACTTCCGGCTTCATGCCGGGATAACAAAAATGAACGATATGCGGAGCCATGGGCGCGTCGACGGTGCCGCGTCCGCCTTCGTCCGCCTCCGCCGCCGGCCCGCTCGGCACAAGCTCGGCAATGCCGTCGATCCCCCGCAGCAAACGCGCCCGCAACGCATACATCCGGCTTTCGCGCTCGGGCTGCGATTCGATGGCCAAACGCAGCGCTTTGGCCGACGCCACAATCGCCGGCACATTCTCGGTTCCCGCGCGCAAACCGCCCTCCTGGTCTCCGCCGTGCAGCAGCGCCTCCAGGCCGACGCCGTCGCGCACATACAGCCAGCCCGCGCCTTTCGGACCCCTGAGCTTATGCGCCGATACGGTGAACAGGTCGATGCCCCAGTCTACCGGTTCAACCGCTAGCTTGCCCGTGCTTTGCACGCCATCCACGTGAAACAGCGTCTTCGGCCTGCCTTTCAGCAGCCGCCCGATCGCCTCGACCGGTTGAATCGCGCCTGTCTCGTTATTCACGTGCATTATGCTTACCAGTATCGTGTCGTCGGTCAATGCGGCCTGAACGTCGCGCACATCAATATGCCCCGTTTCGGACACCGGAATATAAGTAACCCGGAAGCCCTCGCGCTCGAGCGAACGAAACGCCTCGTAAACGGACGGATGCTCGATTTGCGAGGTGACGAGATGATTGCCGCGGGAGCGGAACGCGCGGGCGGCGCCTTTTACCGCAAGATTGTTGCTTTCGGTTCCGCCGGATGTGAAAACCCACTCCTTCGGCTTCGTGCCGAACAGCCCAGCCGCGAGCACGCGCGATCTCTCCATCAGCTTGGCCGCCTCGGCGCCTGCCCTGTGAATCGAAGACGGATTGGCGTAATGCAGCTTCATGACGTCCGCCAGCGTCCGGATCACCTCTTCGTGCGGCGGCGTCGAGGCGCAATGATCAAAGTACAGCACAACGATCCCCCCTCTCTCTCTGTCGTAATCCCATCGACAAAACGAAAAACCTCTATCGCAGCCGCTCCCGTCGAGCGACCGCGCCTAGAGGCGATCATGATGGTTCATGCGGCGCTGCCGCTGCGGTACGCAGTGCCCGAATCAAACGACGTACCGATCCATTGCCTTCAACACCTTGCCGACGTAACGCTGCGTTTCCCCCGGCAGGTTCGCCAGGTTGTTCTCCACATCGGCATCCGTTCGGATTCCGAGCCTGTCTACCCGGCCCGGTCCCGCGTTATAAGCGGCGAGCGCCGCTTTCGTATTGCCGGCGTATTTATCCAGCAGGTACGACAGAAAACGGGTTCCCCCTTCGATGTTCTGCATCGGGTCGAAGGAGTCGGTTACGCCCAGACCACGGGCGGTGCCGTCCATCAGCTGCATAAGCCCTTTGGCTCCGGCGGATGAAACGGCATTCGGATTAAAATTGGATTCCGTATCGATGACGGCCTTGATGAGCGAAGGATTGACGCCGTGCCGGGCGGCAGCCTGCGCAATCAGCTCCTCGAAGTCGGCCGGCCGGCCGGCGGAAGATCCGGCGGCTGTATCGATCGCGCCAAAGCCGACGAACGCCGGCGGTGTCGCCGTGCCGGGACCGATGTAGGCAATCGGCAGTTCGCCCGCCGCAGGCTGAACGGCGGCATCGCCCAAGCCGACCAGAGCCACCGGAAGCGACGCGCCGGCAATGTCGCCGAGGCTCCCGCCGAATAACGCGTCCGGGGCCGGATCGGCGTCGGCGAGCATCAGCCGGAGCACCGCAGCGAACGGCGTGCCTCCTCCCGCGGCGACGGAAGACAAGCCGGAACCGCCTGGCGACGACAAATCGACGCCCGGCGTTAGTCGGTACTGAAGCATCGTTTTTATTAAACGCGGATCTACGCTGTTCATTTCGGCCTCCCGATGAATCCTTAAAAGCAAAAACAAGCATGCATTTATTTTACACGTTTTCAACGCCCGCGCCTAGTCCTGAATTCGACCATAATCGCCCGAGCCGGCGCCGGCGCGCCTTGGACCTAAATCGGGGGGCGACATGGAGAACAACGGCGGACGAATGATCGCCCGCCGTGCTCGGTGCTATGAGAGCAAATAGGTGATCGGAATAAAAACGATGTACGCGGCGGCGGCCAACAAACCAATCGTCATCGACCAGACGCCGAGCCCCTTGCTGCCTTGGCGGAATGCGTAATATCCGATAGCCGCGGCGGTCAAACCGAGCAGAAGCGGCCATACGAACAATGAAGCGATCGCGAAAGCCAGCGCAAACCAACCCGCTATGCGCGCGGCGCCGGCCTGCTCCGAACGCGCATCGACCGGCGGCCGCCCCGCCTCCCGCTCCGCATTCGCGCTGGGAAGGCCATAGGTCGGGGAAATCGCGCCAGGAGTTCGCAGTCCGGTCGGCGGCACGGAAATTTCGGCTGCCATCTCCTCGTTGTCGGTATCCGCATTTATCCCGAGCTCGCGGATCGAAGCCGAAGGCCGGCCGTCGGCCGATATTTGTCCGGTACGTTCATCGATTTCGCTCATCGCGATACTCCTTCTTCTGCTCGAAGGTGTGACAGCAAGTGACGGACGCATTTTTGGCGGTATCCCGATGATCCGTGCCGAGCCCCTCGGCGAATTCCGAACTGTAATCGGCGGACGCATGCTTGTCGATATCGATCATGATCGAATTCGCTACACATTTGTTTCCTTCGCCCCAATAGGTGCAGTTCGATACGCTGCATTTTACGCCTTCCGGCATAGAAAATCACCTCCGTTATCAAGTTTCCCTTGACGGAGGTGACCTATGCCTGCCTTATTTTTGCCCCTGCATTCTGCGGTGGGTCATATATTCGCTTTCGTAATACGCCAGTTCCTCGCGAAGGTCTTCATAAATCTTGGAGACGCCGAGCACGATGTCTCGGGCCGCCCGGACCGGCTTCGCCCGGAAGCGAATGGCGTCTTGTCCGGTATACGCGTATCGCCCGTCCTCGGAATAGCCTTCATTCTTCGGGTAAAAATAAGCGTTCACACAATTGTGATAGGTTTCATACAGCGCCCTCTCGGCAAATTCGATATCGAAGTTGGCCCTGCGCAGCGCAACGCCCAGCTTCTCGTAAGCCACTTCCGTGAAAACGAGCAGATGACGCAGGTCGGACAGCAGTCCTTTGTAGAACGCCGTCGTTTGTTCTCCGTCCTCGGCCGTTGTCAGTTGAGGCAGCGCGTTTTCATTCAAAAAAGGCTCCAATTGGCTGATCGCCTGTTTCAATTTGTCGTGCGCGGATTCGCTAAGCTGTTTAACATTGGCAGATGGCATTATCGGTGTTCCCCCTTCAAGTTCCGAAACAGTCAGGTTCGTCTGTCGCATCATCAACATGGTACCACAAAATACAAGGAAATTGTAGCTTGGATTCACCCCCCGCGCGTCCGTATATTTTCCCGTCACGCTTCAAAACCTAAACGCATGCGGTTCGATAAGTTTGGAGGTTGGGATTGAGATGAAGCGGAGACGTAAATGGATCGGTTTCGGTTTCGCGTTGGCGGCCGCCCTGCTGCTCGCCACCTTCACCCCCTGGCAGGATGACGACACGGGCCGCAGGCCCGACAACGGCGGCGAGCCCCGTCCGGCTGCAAGCGAGCAGCGGTTCAAAGCGGCGGCGGTACGGCGCGACGCCCAGGCGACGGCGCGCCTGTGCACGCTGGAATGCGTCCGTGAATTTCGTAAGCTGGCGAACGGCGGCGGCGACGCCGAAATGAAGCGGATGCTCCGATCGCATCCGCATATGGAGTATGCACGGATGACCGGGCCTGAGGGCAGGCGGAGCGAAGCCGGCAAAATTCCGCCTGGACAGGATCGGAGCATCGTCCGCGAGCTCGATCAGGCGGAGCGGGCGGCACGGCGGGGCGCGCAATACGAATCCGCTCCCCTGCTTCACGGCGGCCACCGCTACCTCGTGCTGGCGGTTCCCGGCAACCGGGGAGGAGGCGTGGCCGGCGTCGTCCGGCAGGATATCGTCGATCAAGTGGAACGCCAGCAGAAGCGCAACCTGCGTCTCGTTCCCTATCCTTCGGAAGGCAGGTACCGCACCGAATCGGCGGAGCCGAATACGACCAGGGATATCACCGTCAAGAGCGGCCAGGATAACGGAAACGCCAGCCATTATCATATCGACGAGGTGGTCGTCCGCTTTCGCACGCCGCCCTCGGACGAACAGATGAACGCCATCATGCGGCAGATCGACGGCAAAGCCGTGCGCAAGCTGGGCTACACGCATGTTTTCACGTCCAAATCGATGGACGTTGAGAAGTTGATGCGCTATTTTGCCGAAAGTTGGAAGCCTGTATATGTGGAGCCGCACTATTTGTATTTAACGAACGAGGAGGCCGATGAATCGCCAGGCGGCGACGGCAAGCCGATCGTGCCGAACGATCTTCTGTACGCGCAATATCAGTGGAATCTTCCGCAGATTGAGACGGAAAAAGGCTGGAACCTGTCCAAAGGCAGCGAAGAGGTGAAGATAGCCGTGCTGGACACCGGCGTGCAGGCCGACCATCCCGACCTCGTCGGCAAGCTGGCGGAAGGCCTCAACATGATCGACGACAATCTCGCGCCGGACGACGATGTCGGACACGGCACCCACGTAGCGGGCATTATCGCCGCCTCGGTCAACAACGGCGAGGGCGTGGCCGGGATGTCGTGGTATAACAAAATCATGCCGGTTAAAGTACTGGACGCCACCGGAGCAGGCACGACCTATTCGGTGGCGGAGGGTATCATTTGGGCGACCGACCACGGCGCAAAAGTAATTAACATGAGTCTCGGCAATTACGCCTCAGCCATGTTTCTGCAGGATGCGATCCGCTACGCGTACGACCGGGACGTCGTGCTGATCGCTGCGAGCGGCAACGACGACACGGACCGTCCCGGCTACCCTGCGGCTTATCCCGAGGTTGTAGCGGTCGCCGCGACGGACGCCCGCGCCCGGAAGGCGGCCTTCTCCAACTATGGGGATTATATCGACGTCGCGGCGCCCGGCGACAATATTCCGAGCACCTATCCGGGCAATCAATACGCGGCCTTGTCAGGAACGTCGATGGCCAGTCCGCATGTAACGGCGCTTGCGGCATTGATCCGCTCGGTCAATCCCGCGCTGACGAACGTCGAGGTTATGGAGCTGCTGAGAACCTCCGCAACCGATCTCGGCGACAAAGGCAAGGACGTTTATTTCGGATACGGACAGATCGACGTCGCGCGCGCACTGGAATCGGCCGACCAATCGGCCGATTCTCTCGGCGGCCTAGCGCAGCGCATGGAGCGCCGCATCGCCTCCCTGAAAGCGCGATATGGATTCGGCGTCCGCGCCGAATAACGAAGGCGCAGGACGGGCGGCCTTCCCGCCGGCCCGGCTGTTGTCCTGCTAACCGGCTGTTGTCCGGCTAACGGCACAGCATGCCGCTAACGGCGGTCAAATGCCGGAAAACGTCCGGCTAACGGCACGGCGTGCCGCTAATATCGCAATTGTCACCCCAATCCATCGGTTTCGTTTGGTTAGCGGCACGATGTGCCGCTAACCTAGGGTCTAATGCTCGCAAATGCCCGTTAACGGCACTGCATGCCGTTAACGCATCAACAAAAAAACCTCCAAAATCACTTCGTAAAGTGATCTTGGAGGTTTTGTCTTTGCAACAAATAAAAAAGACCTCGCCCGGACCGGAGTCCTTGAAGGTCGTGCTGCCGTCGTTGCGGAAAGTTTGCCGTAAGCCGGGTTCTGTACTTCCGGTGGTCTGTACGGGAACGACCCTCCCACCATTGAAGCGACAATCATCTATCTAGGCCGCCCATTGCTGTGCGGCTCAAGCAACCAACCCGAACGCGTCTCGGGCCAAGACTGCGGCGCTCGCGCGCCGCCGCGTTCTCTTCGGTCTTGCTCCGGATGGGGTTTACCAGCCGCGTTGTCACCAACGCCGCTCGTGGTCTCTTACACCACGGTTCCACCCTTGCCTGTGCCGGCATGCCGGCCATCGGCGGTCCGTTTCTGTGGCACTATCCTTCAGCTCGCGCTGACTGGACGTTATCCAGCATCCTGCCCTATGGAGCCCGGACTTTCCTCCCGCAGCGCGAAGCCGCCGGCGATTGTCTGTCAAACTTTCCGTCGTACTAGTAAGTATACTAGGAATCCGTCTAAAGCTCAACCGTGATCGTTTGGCAGCGCTGGGAACGATCTGCGCCTCCGCGACGGCCGGCGTCATCGCGTGCAGCAAGAACAGATTGCGGCGGCGGGCGGCGTTGGGCGGTGTTGGGCGGTGTTGGGCGGTGTTGGGCGGAGCATGACGCACAGCCTTCTCATACGAACCGGAACGGCTCGGTGTCCACCGCCGATGCGACGACGTCGGTGACGTATTTGCGCTCGGTCAAGGCACCCGTCAGCCATTCGGCGACCTTCGCCTTCATGATCTTCTCCACATTATGGCCGGGGTCGATCAACGCGATTCCGGCGGCAAGCGCATCGTGCGCCGTATGGTAATCGATATCTCCGGTAACGAGCACATCGGCGCCGGCGAACAGGGCGTGGCGCACGTACCGCGATCCGGAGCCGCCGAGCACCGCCACCTTGCGAACCGGCTTGTCGGGATCGCCCACGACACGGGCATACGGCACGCCGAAGGCGCGTTTGACGTCGTCCGCGAGCTTCGACAGCGGAACCGCCGCAGGCAGCTTCCCGACGCGCCCGAGACCGAACGAACGCCCTTTCAGATCCATCGGATACAAATCGTAAGCGACTTCCTCGTAAGGATGCGCTTTGAGCATCGCCTGTACCGCCTTGCGGCGGACCTGCTCCGGAACGACGGTCTCGACGCGCACTTCCTTGGCCCGCTCCAGCTTGCCCGGCTCGCCCGCGAACGGATCCGTGTCGTCCCCGGGAAGGAAAGTGCCGATGCCTTCCATGTTGAAGCTGCACTTGCTGTAGCGGCCGATTACGCCCGCGCCGGCGTTCCAGACGGCCTCCAGCACGTTCTCGTGATGCCCTTCCGGAACAAACACGACGAGCTTATAAAGCTTGTCCGTATGGATTTCCTCCAAGGCGTCGCGCCCTTCCAAGCCGAGCAGCTCCGCCATCCAGTCGTTGATGCCGCCCTCCGCCACATCCAGATTCGTGTGGGCGATATAGACGGCGATATCGTTCTTGATCAGCTTCTCATACAGGCGGCCGGCCGGCGTCGCCGTGTCGATCTTGGCCAGAGGGCGGTAAATGACCGCGTGGTGCGCAATAATCAGATCCGCGCCGGCTTCGATCGCCTCGTCCGCGACGGCGTCCGTCACGTCCAAAGCGACCAGCACCTTGCGTATTTCCTTTTGCAGCGTGCCGACCTGCAGGCCGATCTTGTCGCCCTCGACCGCATAATGCTTCGGCGCCAGCGTTTCCATCAATTGTGCAACGGTTTGACCGTGTGCAAACATGCGAGCACCTCCCCGATCGTATCGATGCGCCCTCTCAGCAAGGCGCTTTTGCCGCGCGCTTCCGCCTGTTCGGAAAGCTCGATGCTGCGGCAGATGGCCCGCAGCTTGTCCCGCTCGCTTTCCCACTTCCGCACCAAAACGCCATCCGGCTGCCGCAGCAGCCAAGGGCCCATGCGGATCAGCCACTCACGTTTCTGCTCTTGCGGCCGCGCAAGCGGCAGGAAAGCCGCATCGTACAATGCCCGGTTCAGCGGACCGGCGTCGGAGACCTTGACGGCATGCAGCACCTCATAGATTTTGCCGTCTTCCTCCAAAATCCGCTCGCCGGCCAAATACCAGCCGCTGTCCAGCAGCCACTCGCGAACCGCATCCTCACCGACGTTCGGCTGCAGAACAAGCGTCCCTACGCCCCGCAGCTTGCCCGCCGCCTCCCCATGCGCCAAAATGGCCGACATCAGCGCGCCGCCCATACCGGCGATGGTCACGCAGTCCGCCTCTCCCGCTTCAATAGCCGCAAGTCCGTCCGCTTGCCGGGCCGCAATCCGGCCGGACAAGCCGGCGGCGGCGATCTGGCTCCGCGCGGCCTGAAGCGGCCCTTCGTTCAGCTCTCCCGCAATAGCCCCTGCCGCCTTGCCGCTCTGAACCAAATAAACGGGCAGCAGCGCATGATCCGATCCGATGTCCGCGACGCGCGCGCCCGGCGGCACGAGATCGGCGATGGCCAGCAGCCGTTTGGATAATTTCAACATGTCAGGCAACCCACGCAATCACTTGTTTTCTGATGGCGAACAGAATCGCTCCGCCCAAAGCCATTTTAACGATTAATTGAAGCTGAATCCAGCCCTGCTCATCGAGCAAAAACGCGGTATGCACCTCCGGCATGAACCAGAGCAGCGCCCCGGTAACGAACAGCACGGCCGAGGCGGGCTTCGACCACCTGCGGACGAACCAGCTGAGCCAGCCGAACACGAACGCGCCCGGAACCCAATACAGCTGAACCTGATACCACTCCGTTCCCGCCGCGCTTTTCGCGAGCAGCACCGCGTAGACGAGAATCAACGCGGCCCATCCGGAAAAATGCAGGATGGGAATACGGGCTCCGATTCCGAAGACGATCCAGAACAAGCCGCACAACGTCAAAAACGCGCTGCTCGCCCCCCAGCCGTCCACACCGTGCAGACGGAGCATATAAAGTCCGATTCCCAGCAGGAAGAACATTCCGAGCCCGATATAGGCCAGCCCCGCCGCTTCGTTCTTGGCGCGGCAGCGTTGACCGAACAGCAGAAGCCCGAGCACCGCCGTCAGCGCCAACCCGGTTTGCAATAGAGGGTGAAAAGCGTTAAAATATAAAGCAACTAGGGAGATCAAGGAAAAAGCCCCAAATGCAAGGAGCCACTGCTTGCCGCTGGATTTGCCGAGCGCGGCCGCCGCTCTACCTGTGAAGCCTGCGGGCGCACGCTCCGTTTGTTGGTCTACATACAGGTTAAGCAGAAAATCGCAATATTGCTCCGGCAGCAGCTTGCTCCGCCGCCAATAATCGATTTCCCTGACGATGGTTCTGCGGCGCTCATCATTCATCCGTCTCGTATCCCCCAGCCCAAGTGTCGTTCAGCCATACCCGCGGAAAATGAAAGAAAAGACCTGACTGCAGCCGCAGAAAGGTCGTATGGTCTCCGTTTTACTCCAGAAAATCTTTAAGCCGCTTGCTCCGGCTCGGGTGGCGCAGCTTGCGGAGCGCTTTCGCCTCGATCTGGCGAATCCTCTCGCGCGTAACGCCGAACACCTTGCCGACTTCCTCCAGCGTGCGCGTCCGTCCGTCGTCGAGGCCAAAACGCAGCCGCAGCACATTCTCCTCGCGCTCGGTCAGCGTATCGAGCACATCCTCAAGCTGCTCCTTCAGCAGCTCATAGGCCGCCGCATCGGCGGGGGCAAGCGCCTCCTGATCCTCGATGAAATCGCCCAGATGCGAGTCGTCCTCTTCCCCGATCGGCGTCTCCAGCGACACCGGCTCCTGCGCGATCTTCATGATCTCCCGCACCTTATCCGTGCTTAAATCCATTTCGGCGGCAATTTCCTCCGGCGTAGGCTCGCGGCCGAGCTCCTGCAGCAGCTGTCTGGACACCCGGATCAGCTTGTTGATCGTTTCCACCATATGAACCGGAATGCGGATCGTCCGCGCCTGGTCGGCGATCGCCCGCGTAATGGCCTGGCGAATCCACCATGTGGCGTAGGTGCTGAATTTGTAGCCCTTCTGGTAGTCGAATTTCTCGACCGCCTTGATCAGGCCCATGTTGCCCTCCTGAATCAAGTCGAGGAAAAGCATGCCTCGTCCTACATACCGCTTCGCGATGCTTACGACAAGCCGAAGATTCGCCTCGGCGAGCCGCCGCTTCGCTTCCTCGTCGCCGTTCTCGATCCGCTTCGCGAGCTCGACCTCGTCGTCCGCCGACAAAAGCGGCACCCTGCCGATTTCCTTCAAATACATCCGCACAGGGTCGTTGATTTTGATGCCCGGCGGCAGCGCCAAATCGTCGTCGAAGTTGAATTCGTCGTTCTCCCGTTCCTCGTCGTTGCTGCCTCCGAGCGGGTGATGATCGTCTTCGTTCTCGTTCACCACCTCAATGCCCACATCGTCGAGCTGCTCGAAAAACTCATCGATCTGCTCCGGGTCTTGATCGAAGGGCGACAGCTTCTCCATGATTTCCTTGTAGGTCAAGGAGGAACGCTTCTTGCCCTGCTCGATCAGTTGGTCTTTCACCATTTCCAATTTCTGTTCCGCATCCAGTTCCGTATGTTGATCGTTCGCCATACTCCGACTCCCTCCTCCCTAGACACGTTCATGCCGTTCAGCTTCTCAACTGTCTCTCTAGGGTTGTAATCTCAAATGCAATTTGCGCGGCCCGGATTACGTCGCCCGACCGTTCCGCCCTCACCCATTCTTCCTTCCGTTCTTCCAGCTCTCGAAGCTTGGGCTGCTTCAGGACGTCCGCCACATAGGCTTCCAGCACGCTCCCGTCGTAAGGCGGGACGGCATCCATGCTCAGGATGGACGTTGCGGTCCTCTCAAGCCGTTCATCCCGGAGCGAGGCGATGAACCGGCTGACCTCCGGGTCGTTTCCTTGGGAATAATAAGCATATAGGTAAGCGGCCAAAGCCGCATGATCCTCCACATTAAACGCATCGCCGAGCCTGTCGTGAACGAGCTCCGCGGCCTCGGCGTCCTGCATCATCCAGTACAATAACCTGCGTTCGACCTGATAGTGTGCAGGCATGACGGGAGGACGATCGGACGTACGGCGTACTTCATTCATACCATTATTCCACGATTGTTCGTCTTTATCCCTTCGCGGACGCACTTTTTGCGTCGTTTCGCGGATCTGGAAGCACTCCTGCTTCAATACGTCAAGCGTGAGACCGAACTCCTTGGAAAGCTCCTTGAGGTAAAATTCGCGTTCGGTGGGCGAGTCCAAGTCCGCCACGATCCGGACCGCCTCCAGGACGTAATTTTTGCGTCCTTCTTCTTCTAGGAGTTTATGGCTTTTTCGCAAAAATATTAATCTGAATTTCGTAACCGATACCGGCTGGTCCATAATCTCGCGAAGAAAAGACTGGGGTCCGTATTCCGCGATGTATTCGTCGGGATCCTTCCGTCCGGGCAGCAGCGCAACCGATACGCGCATCCCCGTCTTCTCCAGCATCGGGATCGCCTTGAGGGCGGCTGCTTGTCCGGCGTCGTCACCATCATAGCAGATGACGACCTCGTCGGCGTTGCGGCGCATCATTTCCGCATGCTCCTCGGTAAATGCCGTGCCCATTGTCGCGACACCGTTAGGAACGCCGGCGTTCCAGGCCTTGATGACATCCATATAACCCTCGAATAATACGATCTTGCGGCTTTTGCGGATCGACGCCCGCGCCTGGTGAAAATTGTACAGGCTGCGGCTTTTGTGAAACAGCATCGAATCGGACGAGTTCAAATATTTCGGCTGCCCGTCGCCCAGCACCCTACCCGCAAAGGCGATCACCTTCCCGTCCCGGTCCCGAATCGGAAACATGATCCGGTCCCGAAACCGGTCGACATAACCGGAGCCGTCGTTCTTGGCCGAGAGCAGCCCCCCCTGCTCCATAAGAGCAAGATTGTAATCCCGCTTCTCCAGAAATTTGGCGAGCGCGTCCCAACGATCCGGCGCGTAACCGATCATGAATTGATCGATCAGCTTGTCCGTCATCCCTCTCTCGCGGAGGTAAGCTTTGGCCGCTATGCCGAATTCGGTATTGAGAAGCAGGTAATGGTAGTAACGGGCCGCATAGTCATGCGCTTCAAGAAGAATCTTGCGGTCCTTCTGCTCGGCCGTATGTTCTCCCGAAGGATGCGATAATCCCCATGTGACCGGCACGCCCGCTTCCTCCGCCATCGCGCGGACGGCTTCCGGAAACGAGTAGCCCTCGATCTCCATCGTGAAATGAATGGCGTTTCCGCCTTTCCCGCAGCCGTAGCAATGGAAAATCCCTTTCTCCGGCGTGACGGTGAACGAAGGCGTCTTCTCGGAGTGAAAAGGGCAAAGCCCTTTCATATATTTCCCGCTTTTGCTCAGATGAACGTACCTGCCGACCGTTCCGACGATATCGTGATGCTTGAGGACGGCTTCGATCGCCTCCTCGGGAATTCTGCCGCCGGTCATCCCTATCACCTTCATCCTAATAACACGTAATACTATTCGCTACGGTTCACTATTCTCCTGCATGCCGGCCAAAACTTTTGTCAGCTTTTGTTGAAAACGGGCCCGGTCTTCGGCCGTCATCGCCTTGGGGCCCTTCGTCCTGCCGCCGCCTCTGCGCGTCTTCGCCTGCTCGTGCCGCCGCTCCATCAGAAAATCGATCGTCCCGTCGGTGTACCGCTGCCCCCGGTTCGACAGCACCACCGCCCGTTTGGCGAGCGCCACCGTCGCCAAGCCGAAATCCTGGGTGACGACGATGTCGCCGGGACCCACGAGGTTCGAAATGTACAGGTCGACCGATTGGCTGCTTCTGTCCACCTGCTTGATCTCGACCCCCGGCTCCGGCTCGAGAAGATGGTCGTACGAGGCCACAAGCAGCACGGGGACGGAAAAGGCGCGGGCCGTATCGGCGATTTCTTGCTTGACGGGGCAAGCGTCCGCATCAACGACGATGCGGGCAGCTTTATTGGTCACAGATGAATCACCGCACTCTGGAAAAAGGTACCTGCCTCTATTATTATATACGCTGGCGGACCTAAAAATCCTGCCTGAAAGCGAGCTTTTCGACCTGAGTCATTCGCCCCTTGACAGCCCGTTTCCGCGCACGCATTCCATGATCAGGCTTGCCGTCTCTTCTACCGCTTTATGCGAGACATCGATAACGACGCAGCCGAGCCTTCTCATAACATCGTCCGCATAAGCCAGCTCGCGCTCGATCCGCTCGGTTGTGGCATAAGGCGCATTGTCCGGCAAGCCGAGCGCCTTCAGCCGCTCCTTGCGGATGATGTTCAGGTAATGCGTGCCGATCGTCAGTCCTACAATTTTGTGCTTCGGGAGCTTGAACAGCTCCGGAGGCAGCTTCAGCTCGGGAACGAGCGGCACGTTGGCGACTTTGAACTTTTTGTGCGCCAGGTACATGGACAAGGGCGTCTTCGACGTGCGCGACACGCCGACCAGCACGATGTCCGCCTTCATGACGCCGGTCGTGTCCTTCGCGTCGTCATATTTAACGGCGAATTCCACCGCGTCGACTTTGCGGAAGTAGTCCGCGTCCAGCACATGATTCAAGCCCGGCTCTTGCCTGGCTTTTATCCCCGTCTGCCTTTCGAGGCTCCCGATAAGAGGCCCGAGCACGTCGATCGCGGGAACGCCCTGCTCGGCAGCCCTTCTGGCCATATATTCGCGGAGGCCGGGGATGACGAGCGTATAAAGGATCACCGCTTTTTCGGCTTTCGCCTTGTCCAGCACCTTCTCGACCATCCCCTCGTCCTGCACGAAAGGCGCCCGGCGAATATCGGCGTATGCCGGATGGAACTGGGCCACCGCGGCTCTGACGACGACCTCGCCGGTATCGCCGGCCGAATCGGACAGCACATAAATGACGATCTCGGCATTCAAGCCGGCTGCAATCCATGACCTGCTCATTCCGCTCTCCCCTTCCACGGATCGTCGGCTCGTTACGACGGCTTACGGCTTACGGCTTACGGCTATAGCTTATGGCTTACGTCCAGACGATTTTGGAGAAATCCCCGATCAGCCGGACATCGCCCGCCACGGCGGCCAACGCAGCCAGCCGGTTGGCGCGCACCGCTTCATCCTCAACCATAACCATAACACCGTCGAAATACCCGTTGATCGGCTCTTTCAAACTTGACAGCCTTGCGAGCGCCTCCGCGGCGTCGCCTTCGGCGAGCGCCCGTACAACCAGCTCATGCGTGCTTTGCCATGCTTCGTACAGCTTTATTTCCGCTTCCTCGGCGAACAACCCGGGATCGACCTCGCGCGTCGTCGCCTTCGCCGCCAGGTTGGCCGTACGGTTGAAGGCGTCGACCGTCGCCTTGAAATCGTCGAGGCTGTGTCCCGTAACGGCGGCCACAATCGCCGAAGCCCGATCGATCGTCAGCGTCAGCCGGTCGAAGCCGGTCGCCATGACCGCGTCGATAACATCGTAACGAATACCCTGCTCGTTCAATACGTTTTTGACGCGGAGCGCGAAAAACTCGTACATATCCATACGAATTCCACCCCGCTCGCGTTTCAGGCCGCGCGCTTCGTGCACGTCAAGCGCCATATCGAACAGCTCGCCGAGCGTCACCTCCAGCTTGTGAGCCAGCAGAATCTGCACGATACCGGCGGCCTGCCGCCGCAGCGCGTAAGGATCCTGTGAGCCGGTAGGAATGATGCCGATCGAGAAGCAGCCGGCGATCGTGTCCATTTTGTCCGCGAGGCTTACGACCGCTCCGACAAGCGTTCCCGGCGTACGGTCGCCGGCGAACCGCGGCTGGTAGTGCTCGAACACGGCCTTGCAGACCGCCTCCCGCTCGCCCGCCTTGCGCGCGTAATCCTCGCCCATAATGCCCTGCAGCTCGGGGAATTCGTAAACCATCTGCGTCACGAGGTCGAATTTGCAAATGTCGGCCGCGCGGCTGATGTCCGCAAGCGTCGTTTGCTCCTGCGTTACGCGGCGCGCAATCCGGTCTGAGAGGGCGCTTATGCGGCGAACCTTGTCGGCCGTCGTGCCGAGTTCCTCATGATAAACGATTGTCTCCAGCTTGGCGTTCGCATCGGCAATCGCCAGCTTCTGATCCTCCTGATAGAAAAACTTCGCGTCGGACAGACGCGCGCGAAGCACCTTCTCGTTGCCCCTCGCCACCTGCTCGATCGACGTCCGGTCGCCGTTGCGCACGGTGACGAAATATGGCTGCAGAGCGCCTTCGGCATTGAGCACCGGGAAGTAGCGCTGATGCTCGCGCATCGAGGTGATCAGCACCTCCTGCGGAATGCGCAGGAAGGACGGGTCGAAGGTGCCGAACAGCACGTTCGGATATTCGACGAGGAACAGCACTTCCTCCAGCAGGTCCTCCTTCACCGCGATGTCCCAGCCGCGCTCGGCGGCCAGCCCGCGGATTTGGTCCAGAATGAGCTGCTCGCGCTCCTTCACGTCGGCGATGACATGCTGCTCCCGCAGCTTCGCCAAGTAATCCGAAGGCCGTTCGATCGTCGCCTCCTCGCCGAGAAAACGATGGCCGCGAGTCGTGCGGCCGCTCTCGACTCCCGTAATCTCGAGCGGAATCACTTCCTCGCCGAACAGCGCGACCAGCCAGCGGATCGGACGGACGAAGCGCAGCTCGTGCGCGCCCCAGCGCATGTTTTTGGGGAACACCATCGTCGTGATGAGCTCCTTCAGGCCCTGCGCCAGCACGCCGGCCGTCTCCACGCCTACGCTGCTCTTGTTGGCATACACGTATTCGACCCCGCCCAGCTCTTTGAAAAACAACGCTTCGGGCTCCACGCCCTGGCTTTTGGCGAAGCCGAGCGCCGCTTTGCTCCAGGCGCCGGACTCGTCCTGAGCGATTTTACGCGAAGGGCCCTTCACTTCCTCGCTCACGTCCGACTGCTTCTCAGCCAGCTCGCGCACGAGCACCGCGATCCGCCGCGGCGTCGCGTAGGCTTCGACCGCGCCGTGCGCGATGCGGGCTTCTCCCAGCCACTTCTCGGTTTTGTCCTTCAGTTGGTTCATTGCGTTTCGTACGAAACGGGCCGGAACTTCCTCCAGGCCGATCTCCAGCAGCAAATCCTTAGCCACGCTGTTCCACCCCTTTCTTCAGCAGCGGGAAGCCGAGCCGCTCGCGCTCCTCCAGGTATACGGCCGCGCACTGGCGCGCCAGATTGCGAACGCGCATAATGTAGCCCGTCCGCTCCGTCACGCTGATCGCGCCGCGGGCATCAAGCAGGTTGAACGTATGCGAGCATTTCAGCACGTAATCGTAGGCCGGGAAAACGAGGTTGTGCTCCAGCGTTTTCTTCGCTTCCTCCTCATACTGATTGAACAGCGAGAACAGCATGGCCGCGTCGGAAATTTCAAACGTGTATTTCGAGTGCTCGTATTCGGGCTGCAGAAAGACGTCACCGTACGTTACGCCGTCCACCCACTCGAGATCGAACACATTTTCCTTGTCCTGAATATAGGAAGCGAGCCTTTCCATACCGTACGTGATCTCGACCGCGACCGGATTGGCGTCGATGCCGCCGACCTGCTGGAAGTACGTAAACTGCGTAATTTCCATCCCGTCCAGCCACACTTCCCAGCCGAGGCCCCATGCGCCGAGCGTCGGCGACTCCCAGTTGTCCTCAACGAACCGGATATCGTGATGCGCGGAATCGATGCCCAGCCGCTTCAAGCTTTCGAGATACAGTTCCTGAATATTGTCGGGCGAAGGCTTGAGAATAACCTGGAACTGGTGGTGCTGATACAGCCGGTTCGGGTTCTCGCCGTAGCGGCCGTCCGCCGGTCGGCGGGAAGGCTCGACGTACGCGACATTCCAAGGCTCCGGACCGATCGAGCGGAGGAACGTCATCGGGTTCATCGTTCCGGCGCCCTTCTCCGTATCGTACGGCTGCACGAGGATGCAGTTCTGCTCCGCCCAAAATTGCTGCAGCGTCAGGATCATGCCCTGAAAATTCATGGACTTGCACACTCCCTCTTTCATCGGATTGCCCTCTTGCCGGGGGCTGGCGGCCGGAGCAGGACGGCGGCCGACGGTCCGCGCGGATGCGCAAAAAACTCCCGTCCCTACGCCTGTCTCCAGACGTAGGGACGGGAGCGATCCCGCGGTTCCACCCTACTTGGCCTGCCGCCGAGCGGCGAAGCCCCCTTGATTGTTCATGCGCACTCCGGAGCGCCGTTTCGCCTGCGCGGGACCACCGGGCTCGCACCTCCCCCGACTCGCTTGGCGCCGCCGCCGCCGACTACTTTCTCCATCATCGTCCGTTATTCATAATAAGATAGTTTACCCCTAATGTTTTACGTTGTCAAACACGAGGCTTCCCGTCGTCTTCGGGCGGCCGCAGCGCGTCCAACGAATCGAGAAACGCGCGCGTTTTGAGCTGCAGGCCGAGGTGCGTGTCCAGCAAGGCCCGCATGCACGCTTTCAGCTCCCGCTTCGTCTCCGGCTTCACCTGAACCGCGCCGAGCCGGCGCATATCCATGCCCGCGAACAGGCGCATCAGCTTCAAAGCGCCGTCTCCGGGCTTCATCGCCTGCGGATCGGCGTGCCGGCACTGCGGGCAGAGCAGTCCGCCGAGCCGGGCGCTCAACGCAAAAGGCCCTTCCTTGCGCCCGCATGAAGCGCAGGCGTCAAGGACGGGCGAATAACCGGCCGCTTGCAAAATTTTCATCTCGTAGAGATGGATCAGAACCGACGGGTCCTTGCCCTCCTCAAGCCCGCCGAACAGCGCGTTAAGCTGCTCGAACAGGAAGCTGCCCGCCTCCTCATCCTGCAGGGAGCGGTCCGTTATCTCGGCGGCATACGAGGCGTACGCGGCCAAATCCAACTCCTCGCGCAGCTTATGGTGCGAGGCGATGATCTCGCCGCTATTGAGCGTGCCGAGCCCGCTTGTCCGAAAAAACACGAACTCGCCGTGCGTAAAAGGCTGAGCAAGCGAGCCGTGCCGGCTTTTCGGTTTTTTCGCGCCCCGGATCAGCACGCCGACCTTGCCGTTCCTATCGGTGAGCAGCGTCACGATTTTGTTGCCTTCCCCGTAATCCATCGAGCGAATGATAAGGCCTTCCACACGGTGCAGCAACAGCGTCTCCCCTCGCCTTGGCGGGAGGATGGCGTCAACCGTCCGCATCCTCCCATTCGTCAAACGCGTCGAAGGCGTCGTCGGGACCGTCCGCGCCTTCGGACGCCTTCAATTGATCCATTTGTCTATACAGCAAAAAAGCGTCCACATCTCCGGTCAACGTAAAGTACGTCCAAGAAAAATCGCGCATGCGGGATCATCCTCTCTCCGGTGCTGCAGTTAGGATACGACTTCCGCACCGAGACTATCCGAGGATATTCCGACCAATCAATCGTGCCGGAAGCCGAGGTCCTTCAGGACGCGATCGTGATTGCGCCAATCCTTCTTGACCTTGACCCACAGCTCGAGAAACGTTCGCGACCCCAGCAGCGTTTCGATGTCGTGGCGCGCAAGCTTGCCTACTTCCTTGAGCAGCGCGCCCTGCTTGCCGATGACGATTCCCTTCTGCGAATCCCGCTCGACGAAAATGACCGCCCCGATATACACGACGCCGTTATCCTGAACGCGCATATCCTCGATCGTAACCGCGATCGAGTGCGGAACCTCCTCACGCGTGAGATGCAATATTTTCTCCCGGATCAGCTCCGCCACAACAAATTGCTCGGGATGGTCCGTCACCTGATCGGCCGGGTAATATTGCGGACCCTCCGGCAAATATTTGATAACCTGCCCGAGCAGCGTCTCGACGTTGCTGCCCTGCAGGGCGGAGATCGGGACGATTTCGGCAAAATCGTGCAGCTCCCGGTATTTCGCAATGACCGGCAGCAGCGCTTCCGGATGCACCTTGTCGATTTTGTTCAGCACGAGAATGACCGGCGTGCCCGATTTCTTGAGGCGCTCGATAATAAAGCGGTCGCCGCCGCCAAGCTCTTCCGACACGTCGGTCAGGAACAGAATCGCCTCCACTTCGGAAAGCGCGCTTTCGGCCGATTGGTTCATGAAATCGCCGAGCTTGGAATTCGGTTTATGGATGCCCGGCGTGTCGAGAAACACGATCTGCGCATCGTCCGTCGTATAGACGCCGTGAATTTTGTTGCGCGTCGTCTGGGGCTTGTCCGACATGATGGCGATTTTCTGCCCGATCAGGCCGTTCATCAGCGTCGACTTGCCGACGTTCGGACGCCCGACGATCGCCACGAAACCCGACCGGAACGCCTTCTTGTCCCCGCCGGAGCCGTTATTCCGGTTGGTCATCCGTTCATCTCCCCCTTCGAGAAGGCGCCGGCCGCCCCGTCCCCGTCAAGCAGGAACGCGCCGGGCAGCAGCGCCGAGACGGTCGTTTCGACGACATCGCCCTTCATGCTGGTCAGCCATACCGGCATATCCGGCCCGCAAAGCTCGGCCATCACCTGGCGGCATGTGCCGCAGGGCGACACAGGTCCCGGCGTGTCGGCGACAACGGCCATGCCGCGGAACGAGCGCGGCGCATGGCCGTCCGCCACGGCGCGGAACATGGCGGTACGCTCGGCGCAGTTCGTCGGGCCGAAAGCCGCATTCTCCACGTTGCAGCCGTAATGAATATGCCCGTCCGCGTCGAGAAGCGCCGCGCCGACACCGAAGCCCGAATAGGGGATATAGGCGCGGCCGCGGGCTTCTTTCGCCGCCTCGATCAACTGCCGGAGCTCCTCCGGCGATAAGCGATTCGTCATGATTACGCCTCCGTATGTAGTGACAAGTGTTTATTGCGCCCACGCGGCAAGCAGCCGCCATACATGCGGACCGATTACGAGCAGCCCGATCAGGACGGCAAAGAACGCGGCGGCGAGCACCCCGCCGGCCGCCGTATCCTTCGCCGCCTTGGCGACCGGATGGATTTGCTGCGCCGCCAGATCGACGGCCCGCTCGACGGCCGTATTCACCAGCTCCGCGGTGATGACCAAAGCGCACGCGCCCAGCACCGCCGCCCATTCCAAGCGGGACAAGCCCAGAAACGCGGATATCAGACTTACGGCCGCCGCCGCGCAGACGTGAAAGCGCAGGTTCCGCTCCGTGCGCAGCGCAAGCGCGATTCCTTGCCCCGCGTAACGAAAGCTGTCGAAAAACCGGTTCATCAGCGGGTCAGCCCCGCTGTCTGCAGGACCGCTTCCTGCTTGGCCGTCATTTCAGCTTCCTCCGCCTCGCTCTCATGGTCGTAGCCGAGCAGGTGGAGAAAACCGTGGACGAACAGGAATCCCACCTCCCGCTCCAGCGAATGTCCGTAATCCTCGCTCTGCGCCTTAGCCCTTTCCACCGAGATGACGATATCGCCGAGCAAACCCGATAACGGGTCCTCCTCCGATTCATCCTCGACCTCGAACGTGATTTCCGGCTCGTCCACCGTCTCTTCCTGCATCGCAAAGGACAGCACGTCCGTCGGACGGTCGATGCCCCGGTACTCGCGGTTCAGCCGGTGAATTTCCTCGTCGTCCGTGAAGGTGAGCGCCACCTCGCCTTCCGCCACATTTTCGGCTTCGCCGGCCAATTGCAGCAGCTGCTTCAGCCGCGCGATCCAGGCGTCCGGTATGTCGATCTTGTCCTGTTCGTTGCTCCATTCCAAATGCAAGCTCATCCCAGCCGCTCCTTCGGTTTGACTTCTTCCGGGTATTCGATGCGCGAGTGAAAAATGCCGACGACCGTTTCCTTCAGGGTTTGGGCGATGCGGTCGAGCTCCTTCAGCGTCAGGTCGCACTCGTTGAACTGATTGTCGTCCAGCCGGTTTTTGATGATTTTGTGGATCATCGTCTCGATATGCTCCATCGTCGGATTGCGCAGGCTTCGCACCGCCGCTTCGACACAATCGGCGATGCCGACGATCGCCGCCTCCTTCGACTGCGCTTTCGGTCCCGGATAGCGGAAATCATCCTCGCTGAAATCCGGTTCCACACCGTCGGCCTCCGCTTGCTTAACCGCCTTGTGGTAAAAATACTTCAGGCAGGTCGTGCCGTGATGCTGCTCGGCAATGTCGCGGAGCGGCTTCGGAATGTTGTGCGCCTTCAGCATGTCCACCCCGTCGCGCGCGTGCGCGATGATGATCGACTTGCTCAGCTTCGGGTCGATGGAATCATGCGGATTCTCGATGGCCGTCTGGTTTTCGATAAAATAGCTCGGCCGCTTCGTTTTGCCGATATCGTGGTAGAACGAACCGACCCGGCACAGCAGGCCGTTCGCCCCGACCGCCTCCGCCGCGGCTTCCGACAGGTTGCCCACCATGACGCTGTGATGATACGTGCCCGGCGTCTCGGTCAGCAGCTTCCGCAGCAGCGGATGATTCGGATTGGACAGCTCGACCAGCTTGAGCGCCGACAGAATGCCGAACGTGATCTCGAAAAACGGCATCAAGCCGATCACCAGAATGGCCGTGAGCAGTCCTCCGGCAAAAGCGAATCCGGCCGCCGGCAAAATTTCGGTCCGCGCCGGCGATTCGCCGAAGGTCAGGAGCGCCAGCACCGCGACGGCTCCGAACAGGCTGGCCATAATGCCCGCTTTGAGCAGCGTAGATCGCTGGCTCGCCCGGTGGACCGCAAAAATCGCGGCAAACGAAGCGGCGGCGATCACAAACCCGAAGTTGAAATCGAAAATGTGGTCATTGTCCTGGTTGAACATGACACTCCCGAACACCGCAAACAGGAACGAGCTGATTATGGCGAGATGCGTATCCAGCAGCAGCGCAATCAATATGGTACCCATGGCCGCCGGCGCGAGAAACCCGATATAGGGCATGTCATTCGTTTGAATGAGCGCGATGACCGCCATCGTCAGCAGGTTCAGGGCAAAAATCAGCCACAGCATCAGCAGCTGCGCATTATGGTACGACCGGTTCGGTCCGCCGTTCATGATGCCCCACTGGGCCAGATAACCGTACAAGACAAGCACGGAGAGCAGCGAAACCGTCAGCAGGCCCAGGTTCGGCCAGTAATTTTTCTCGTCCTTCAGCAAGCCCAGCGCGTCCAGCCGCTCATATATTTCCGGCGTGATCAGCTGGCCGCTTTGCACGACGACATCGCCTTCCTTGATCACGACGGGCGGCGTATCTTCCTTCGCCTTCACCTTCGCCTCTTCCGTCGCCACCTTGTCGTAGAAGCGGTTCGGCATGATCGCATAGCGGGACAGCTCCGCGACGATCTCGCGGGTCGTCCGCTCCGACAAGGGACTCGTATTGACGAGCTCGGCCACCTTCGTGCGGGCCGTCTCGGCATCCGGCAGCTGCTCCGCCATCAGCTTGCGGACCGTCTCGTAGGCGACCGTGCGCATCTCGGCAATCTGGGCCGCGCTGAGCAGCGGAAGCTTGTAGTACGTTTCCTCCGTGATCGGATAAGCCTGTTCCTTCACGCGCGCCGCCATTTCCTGCAGCAGCGTTGGATTATACGCATCGGAGCCGGCGTTGGCGCGGACGAAGCTGTCGACGAAGGCGTTATAGCGGTCCGGTATTTCCCGGCGGTAAATATCCACCTTGTTCTGGAACGTCACCTTGTCCTCGGCGTTGAGCTGCTCCATCCGCGTAAAAATCTGGTCGATCAGCCCTTCATTGCGCAGCGCGACGATCGAATATTTGGGTTCGACGTTCTCGGCCGCCTGCTCCTGCGCCTTGAGCGTCGCGGACATATCCTCCCATTGCTTGGGCGCTACGATGTCGCGGCTCGCCACCGTATTCAATTGAATGTCGTAAGTTTTCGGAATCAGGTGCGGCGCGAGTACGAAATAAAAGAGCAGCATGAACAAAAACAGCAGCACCCAGCGAATGCCGGGGCCTTGCTTCCATCCCGCCGCTCTGGACGACAGCGCCGCCGCCCGATTGGAGATTCTATTGCGGTTCATACGGCTTTCCTCCCTCTCCAAACGAAACGCCGTCAACCGGGTACGGGCCGCCGGCGGCCGGCGCGGGACGGGCTCGGGCTCGTTGCGGCCGATGCTCCGTTTCCCGTTCGTAGGCCGTAATGATTTTCTGGACCAGGGAATGGCGGACGACATCCGATTCCGAGAAGGAGATGAATCCGATTTCCTGGATACCCTGCAAAATGCGTTTGGCCTCGATCAATCCCGAATTTTTGCCGCGCGGCAGGTCGATTTGGGTGACGTCTCCGGTAATGACCATTTTGGAGCCGAAGCCGAGCCGCGTCAGAAACATTTTCATCTGCTCGGGGGTCGTGTTCTGCGCTTCGTCCAAAATGATGAACGAATCGTCAAGCGTCCGCCCGCGCATGTAGGCAAGCGGCGCGACCTCGATAATGCCGCGTTCGAACGCCTTGGCCGACTGCTCCGGTCCGAGCACGTCGTGCAGCGCGTCGTAGAGCGGGCGCAAATAAGGATCGACCTTCTCCTGCAAGTCGCCCGGCAGGAAGCCCAGGCTTTCGCCGGCTTCGACCGCCGGCCGCGTCAGAATGATCCGTTTCACTTTGTTTTCCTTAAGGGCCACGACGGCCAGCACGACGGCGAGGTACGTTTTGCCGGTGCCCGCCGGGCCGATGCCGAACACGATGTCCTTCTTGCGGATTTCGGATACATAATGACGTTGGCCGAGCGTTTTGACCTGAATCGGCTTTCCTTTGCTGGTCGTCGTAATGACGGATTTGAACAAATCGAGCAGTTCTTCGGCCTGAAGCTCGCGGGCAAGCTCAAGCGCATACATGATGTCGCGTTCCGAAAGATTGTAGCCGCCTCTTGCAAGCTGCAGCAGCACCGTGTAAAGCTGCTCCAGCACGGCAAGCTCGCTCTCGGTGCCCGATATTACGATTTCCGCCTCACGCGAGCGGATTTCCGCGTCGGTCCGGCTCTCTACTAGACGCAAATATTTGTCCTGCGGGCCGAATACCGCCAGCCCCTCCGCGGCGCTCCCCAGCGGAATTTTGACGATTCCCGTCTTTTCCTGCAAATCTTCATTCTCCTTGTATATGGACTAAAGGCCATTCTTCGACGATGGACTGCTCCACTTCGAAAAGCACTTTCATATAAACTTTACCATTGTCGGCCTTTTCATGCAAAAGGTTTTGGCCCACGATGACCGCATCCGGGCCTGCTTTCGCAAGAATATCGGCCCTCGCCTGCAGCAGTCCCTCGGCCTTCGCTTCGGCTTCGGATACCGCTCTTTCTTCATAACGAACTTCGAGCTGCGATTGTTTCATCCTGCCCAGCGGCAGCTCGATGCCCCGCCAGGTCATCCGCTCTTCCCTGCGCAACGTCTCATATTTGGCGAACGGCGTCTTGCCGTATCCGCTCACCTGCAGCGCCCGCCCGAACGCCACGCCGTACCACTGCACCTGGCGGGCCCCGGTATAGGTCTTAACCTTGCGGATAAGCGGCGATACGATTTCGTACTCGTGCCAGACAAGCCCTCTGACGACGCCTTCCGCGACCACCGTTTCGGTGTTTTGCTCATCTCCGAGAATGCCGGAGATGAGCACATCCCCTTTTTTCACACGGGTGTTCTCCTTGACGACCGGTCGCCCCCGTTCCGCCATAATGCGCGTGACAACGGCATCGTTGGTCGAGACGAGATGGCGGGGATTCATGAGCGGCCGTGCGTCGGGCACGGTCGATTCCACGACTCGGATCGTAATTTTCGTGCCGCGCTTCTCGACGCCGATCCAGGCGGTTCCGGGAAGGGCGGCCATCAGCCGCTTGGAGACGACATCCGCCTCCTTCAGCCGGAACGACCACTGAAAAGGGTATATCCCTTCCCGCTTGGCCGCTTCCAGCACGCGCTCGGACGGGATGGCGGCGTTGCCCCGCACCTCGACCGACCAGACAAGCGAGGAGAGCATGTACATGCCGACGATAAAAAAAGCCAGCCCCAGCGCGAAAAATTTTCTCCGCTCCAGCTTGGCCAGCGCAAAAGGCAGCCCATGGCGACGGAGTACGCGCAGCCGGCAGCCGGTCTGCCGAAGCAGCGGCCGGAGGCGGAAAAAGTCGCGCAGCGTCACCTCGCATTCCGCCTCGCCCATGCTTGTCCTGCGCAGCGAAAGCAGCCGCACGCCTTCGGCGGCCGCCAGGTTGACGAACCCCTCAACCGCCTTCCCCCGGATCCGAACCGTCACTGCGCCGCGCATTGAATCGAGCCACGTCACCTTCATCCGTTCCATGCCTCCTACCCGTTTATATGAACTTGCGTAATAACGCCTTCCACAAACACTTCCTCCGTCCATATGCCCCGAATGACGAGGCCGGAGCCGAACACCTCAAGCTCGCCTTTGGGCAGCGCGAGCCGCAGCCTATCCGGTGAGAAATGAATAACGCCGCGGTGGTTTTCGATATACAGCTGCCTGTCGCCGATCATCGTCAGGCGGGGCAGGTCAAACACGACATCCTGGGGAAGATCGAGCATGTCGGCGGTCCATTTGCGTATCCGTAAGCTCAGTCGACGCATGGCGAATGCCACCCCTCCCCCCGTACCTTACCAAAATATGCGCGGCCGTGCGTTTTTATGAGGGGCGGGGAGAACTCCTCGTCGCCAGCGCGCCCGCGCAGCGGAAGCCTCCCCGCTGCTGGCGTCTCCGCCCGCGCGGAAGCCTCCCCGTTGCTGGCGCGTCCGCCCGCGCGGAAGCAACACCCCGCTGCTGGCGCGTTGCATTACACTCTCCGCTTCTGGCTCACCTCTGTCCGCCCAGCGGGATCACTCCATGCTGCTGGTTCACCTCAGCCCGCGTTGCATTACACTCCCGGCTTCTGGCTCACATCCGCCCCCACTCTCAAATTTAAGGAAATATCTTCGCTATTTGTGAACTTGCTTCTCTCAATAATAGAGATCTTCACTGACTGCACATTATAGTGAACTTTCTTCCCTAATAACGAACTTAAAGTCATTAATAGAGAAAAGATTTCACTAACGCTACCCTTTCCGGTGCAGGCGCTTTAAAATAGCGAACATATTTCCTTATTAGCGCATATAGTTCAATGATACCGATTTGTGGACTTCCATTATCGAAGCGGCAAATCGATCAAAAGGGCCTCCCGGAAGGGAGGCTGCTGAAAATGTAAACTGAAAAGATAACATAGCGAACTTGCCGGAGAATGATGAGAACTTTGGTCGAAAAAGCCTTTGGAAAAAGGAAACAAACAAAGATGAGCGAAAGTGTTCATTCCAAACACTTTGGAATGAGGGATGTCCATGAGCTCATTTACAGAAGCACTAAAAGATCGTTTTACATTTGCTCCGGCAATTCGAGACGATGAGCAGGTTGCTCAAATCGTAAGAACCACCAAGACCATGGATAGCATCCATAACTTAGAAGATGAAGCGGTTCTGGATCACTTTATGGCGTATTTGTCCGAAATCGGCGTCTTGAAGTCGTTTTCCGATTTCCGAGCGAGCCAATATCAGCGAGTGATGATTCCCTTTTATTACTTTCTGGTGACCTACATGGCGAAAACCTTATTGGCCGTCACATCAATGAGAAGCCTACCCGCGCTGCTTTTCAGCGATCAGGGCATCATGCGAACGCTGGGCTTCTCGGCGTTTGTCCTGGAAGAAGGCTACTGTGACCGCGGCGCAGGCAAACGCAAGGAAGGAACAAAGCCCGCCAGCCCATTTACCCATCAAACACTAGCCGAATTTATGACGATGGCGACACCACAAGAGATGGAACAGCTCTTCAATACCGATATCGCGCTCTTGGCCGCAAGCGGCGTGTTTCACAAAAAAGTGACAGGCATCGTGGATGGTACCGACATCGAAACGACACCGACTTATAAAGGTGCCGGGATGGTAAGGCGTAAAAAGAAGGAACAGAAGAAGACCGGAATCAAGGAAGTTGAATGCATCCTTTATGGTTGGAAAGCCATCGCGTTGTTTGATCGACATACGGAAATTCCAATTGCAGTTAAAGTTGTTCCGATCCACGAACACGAGTCTTCCTATGCCCGTACGCTGATCGAGCAGGCTCAGCGCAATTTGGGAACATACAGTCAGTTGACAAAAATCCTGATGGATCGAGGCTTTCTGGATGGCGCTACGTTATACTGGCTGACTGGGCAAAAGATCACGTTTGTGGTTCCTGCTAAATCGAACATGGATATTACGGAGGATGCCCGCCGTTTAGCGTTGGCTGATATGGGCATCACCGAGATACGCGAAGAGGCAAAGACAACCGGGCGAGGTAAGCACAAAACGGAATCGTTACAAGTCACCCAAATCACGGGTGTCACTGACTTGACGAGTTATAACGCCTACCGGGATCCGGAAAAACCGGTCAAGGTAAACCGAAAGAACGATGTCGGAAGCAAGATCAACGCGGTTGTGGTCAGGCAGTACCGTAATGAGTTCATCAAGCCGGAACAATGGCCCGTCTTCCTCACCAATGGATCGGTCGAGCATCCTTTTGAGGCGTATGATGATTACGATGACCGCAGCCTGATTGAAAACTTGCTTTTCCGCGAAGGCAAACAAGGCTGGAATCTTCAGCACGCACCAACGCGAACGGAAAATGGTGTGATTTCACATGTGTACATGACGTTTTTAACCATGGCGCTCACGACCGCTTACCGTTCCCAAGAAGAGGACGAGGGCGAAGCGCAGGACCGGCCTTCTTCTCTTTCACCAACAATAGGCATTCGAAATTGGCGTCGTCGGCTCGTTCAAGAAAACCAAGATCAGGTCATTGTCTTTTGCGGCATCTACTACGGCATTGTCCACCTCATGGACTTTGTACAACTAATGGGTGGCCAAATGAAGGTTCAATCCGCCACAAAATCACCGTCTTTTCGACGAACACTTCACCGTTCGCCTTAAGTTATCTTTTCAGAATGTGAAGGTAAAGGTTGCCAAAAGGAAGCCGATGGGCTATAATCAAGGTGAAATGTTTCGGCGTAAAGCATACCCGATGACAGGCTTTTTCTGTCATCGGGTTTTTTTATTCTAAAAGGAGGCACAAAACATGCATCATCAATTGCAGGCTTTTATCGAACAATTCGAGAGGGAGGCACTGTTAAACGGCTCGTACAGGCGCAAACTCGGAAAGGCGGAAATTTCCTTCCTGGAAAAGGTATGGGGACCCGCCTTCCAATACAATTTCGAGGGACTCAAGGCGGAGTATCCTTTTAAGGACGCGAAGGGCGGGCAGCGTTTCGCCGATTTCGTGTATGTTCGAAACGGCATTCGTTTGTTGATTGAAATCGACGACTTCACATCCCATGCGCGCGAGATCTCGCCCGGCGACTTCGACGACCATCTTTCCAGGCAGAACGACATGATTCTTTCCGGCTGGCTTGTTCTGCGGTTCTCCGGGCGCCAGGTCGAGAAACGCCCGCAAATTTGCCAGCGTCAGCTTAAACAGGCCGTGGGACATTGGTGGTCGCTTACGCAAGGCAACCACTCGCTGAACGAACGGGAAAAATGGAGCCTGCGCACGCGGAGAATTGTCCAAATCGCGGCACAACGGAACGGTACGGTCAAGCCTGCGGAGGTGGCCGCCGATTTCGGGGTCAGCAACCGGTCGGCTGCCATGTGGATGAAGCGGCTATCGGAAGAGGGCGTGTTTGAAAGCCAAAAAGAACAACTCCGGACGCGCCATTATCGTCTGCGCGGCTACTTAGAATGAGAACCGGCCGGACGGGCGCTGCCCGTTCGGCCGGTTCTGCGGTATGCCTGCCCACGGTATGCCTGCCCGCGCTATGCCTGTTGCGATATCTATTTTGCGATATGCCTCTTGCTATACGCCCCTCGAAGTACGCCATCGACATAGCGCCTATAGCCGTTTGCCGCCGCCCACCGCTCTATCGCTATCCGTTTCTCCCGCGCACGAACGGCCGCTTGGCGCGCGGCGGGCCCAGAACCTCGGCCCAGATCAACCCTTTGCGCAGCTCGTTCACGTCGGCGTTCTCCAATGCATCGTGAATGGAGGAAAGCGCCGGCGAGGCCGACGGGAGGGACGCAGTACGCGGCTTGACCGACGGCGTGCGGGTCAGCTTGGAATGCCGGCCCGAGTCTCCGCCTTCTCCGCCCCATTCGCCTTCACCGGGTGCCTCCGCCGTCATCGCTGCGTAAGCTGTACCCGCTTCGGCCGGCCGCATTCGCCGCACCGGCTCCTCCGATTGTGCGGGCCACGCCGGCCGCTCCCCCAAAGGCCGCGCCTCCCGCGCTTGCGGCTGCGGCGGCGCCGATACGGGCCTCCCCGGCTGCGCAGCCCCCGGGACCGGGCTCACCGGCCGCGACGCTTGCCGCTGCGGATCCGATGCCGGCCGCGTCGGCTGCTCAGGCCCCGGGATCGGTCTCGCTGGCCGCGTCGCTCCGCGGGTCGGCGGCTGCCCGCCTCCGCCGAAATCGGGCATGCGGCCCGTTCCCGGCTTGCCCAACTTGCCGAACATCGACAGCAGGAAGCCGATTATGACGATGACGATAAAGAAATTGTCCAGCAAAAATGCGATCAGCCTCTCCATGCTCTCACCTCCGAAGCAAAAGCAAGAATGCTTCCATCCTTACTCCTTATCCCCGCGGCCGGAATCCGACGGCTTGCCGATCGAACCGCGCATCTGCGTATCCGCCTCGATATTTTTCATATTCATATAATCCATGACGCCCAGCTTGCCGCTCTTCAGCGCATCCGCCATGGCAAGCGGAACCTGCGACTCGGATTCGACGACGCGCGCCCGCATCTCGACGACCCGCGCTTTCATCTCCTGCTCGAGAGCGACGGCCATCGCACGGCGCTCCTCGGCTTTCGCTTGGGCGATCTGCTTGTCGGCTTCGGCCTGCTCGGTCTGCAAATGGGCGCCGATATTTTTGCCTACATCCACGTCCGCGATATCGATCGACAGAATCTCGAAAGCCGTGCCCGCATCGAGCCCTTTGCCCAGAACGGTTCGGGAGATGAGATCCGGATTTTCCAATACATCCTTATGCGAAGCCGATGAACCGACGGTCGTGACGATCCCCTCGCCGACGCGCGCAATAATCGTTTCCTCCCCGGCGCCGCCGACCAGACGGTCGATGTTCGCCCTCACCGTGACGCGCGCCTTTACCTTCACTTCAATGCCGTCTTTGGCCACCGCCGCGACAATCGGCGTCTCAATAACACGCGGGTTGACGCTCATCTGGACCGCCTGCAGCACGTCGCGTCCGGCCAGATCGATCGCGGCCGCCCGCGAAAATTCAAGCGGAATGTTCGCCCGCTGCGCGGCGATCAGAGCATTGACGACCCGGTCGACGTTGCCGCCCGCCAGGAAATGGCTTTCCAACTGATTGATCGTGAGGCCCAGACCGGCTTTCGTCGCCTTGATCATCGGGTTGACGATTCTGCTCGGCACAACGCGGCGGAGCCGCATGGCCACCAGCGTAATAATGCCGATCCGGACGCCCGAAGCGAGCGCCGAAATCCACAGCATGACCGGGAAAAAGCTGAGAAATACGACTAACACGATAAAAGCGACGACGCCGATCAGTAAATAAGCGATTGCCGGATCCAAACCTTCCATGTAACGAAAACCTCCCACTATAAAGTAATGTTTTCTCCTGTTTTCTCGCTCATTCTCAGTATT